>DATKFU010000330.1:0-4393 GCA_035511215.1 Bryobacteraceae bacterium
GCATGCTGAAATACGGACAAGAATATATGGATAAGGGCAACGAGTTCTACGAACAGAAGTATCGACAGCTCCAGATTCGGCGCCTCACCAAGAAAGCTGCCGAACTTGGTTTCGAGATCGTCAAAGCCGCGTAAAATCCAGTAGTGGGTTTCTGGAGAGTCCTGCGGCCGGCGTCCACGCCGGCTATTTGGTTATGCGGAGACCGGGGCCTGGAGGCCCCGCGCAGACCTGGAGGTCCGCCCCACGAATTATGGCCGCCCGGCATTACTGAGCCAAGGCTTTTTCAATCGCGGCAGTCACTTTCGGATCGTCGGGCTTTACCTGCGATTCAAATCGTGCCACTATCGCGCCGTCCTTGCCGATGAGAAACTTGGTGAAGTTCCACTTGATGTCGCCGCCGGTCGACTTCGTCAGGTATTCGTACAGTGGCGCGATATCCGAACCTTTCACTGAGATCTTCGAGTACATCGGGAACGTCACGCTGTACTTGCGCGTGCAGAACGTCTTGATCTCTTCATTCGTGCCAGGTTCCTGAGCGCCGAAATTGTTGGCTGGGAACCCCGCGACTACCAGGCCCTGGTCCTTGTACTTCTCGTAGACGGCTTCAAGCTCCTTGTATTGCGGCGTGAACCCGCACTTGCTCGCCACATTCACCAGCAGCAGGACCTTGCCCTTGTAGGCGGCCAGCGGCGCGGGTGCGCCGTCGATGGAGTTCAACGTAAATTCGTAGACGCTGGCGGCGCCGAACAGGGCCGCAGCAAAGACAAGCAACGAGACAGACAGCAACGTTTTGAGCATCCAACCAGTATACGCATTTTTGGGTGGCGCGAGGCTGATGCTAGCTGGCGTTAGCTGCTGGTGTGGTCGTGGATGATTTTCCACCCGGATGGCCTTTTCCGCAGAATCAGCGAGTAGCGCCCCGATGCGTTTCCGCCGCCCACGGCGGTGCGCTCCAGATGAAACTCACCGGTGACCAGCGCGAGGTCCGGAGTGAGCATGCGCACGTCGACGTTTGAGAAGGAAAGCGTGCCCATGGCCTCGCGGGTCGGGTAGGCTTTGCGATAACGGTTCAGAATTGCCTGGACGCCTCCGCGGACCACTTCCTTGCCGACAAAGGTGGTTTCCGGCGAATCGTCGTAATACGCAGCGAACGCGGGCAGGTCGCCGCGATTCCAGGCTTGTTCGGAATCCGTCATGACGGCGTGGATGTCACTGCTTTGCGCCAGGGCTTGCGCGAGCCATAGCAGAATGAAACAGAAAAGCGTGCGGCAGCGGTGCATAATACAGCATAGTCCAAATGGAGAGTTCACGCGGAAGCTCACCAACATCGAGCGCAGCGATCCGGACCCGAGCCTGTTTTTGCCGCCCGCCGATTACAGCGTCGTGGAAGAAAAAGGGGAGTTCACGATTAAGTGGGGTTCTGATAAATAGATTGGCGATCGCGCTCACGTGAAAGTTGCGGTCGCGCAGCGCCACGTTTCATTCGGTACGGAGTCATGACCATCGCTGCAAAGTACGAGGAAGGCGTCTTTAAACCTCTTGAGGACGTAGCCATCAAGGAAGGAACCGTCGCCGAGGTGTGCTGCCTTCGTGCGCCGACAGCCTGAAGGCCAAATTCCCCCGACATCAGTTATTGCGTCGAATACGTAAGCCAGCACTGGCGGCCTACGAGGCCGCTGCAGGCTGTGAGCCTGCCCCACTTGTTAATGGTCCCGCTCGGTGATTAGGTCGGTCACGCTGTACAGCGCGCGCTGATAAGGTGAATCGGGGAACTCGCCGATTATCCCGCGCGCCTTCTCCGTAAACGCCTGGGCGCGCTCCTTCACGCGCGCGATGCCCTGGTAGCGCTCCACCATCGCCAGAATCTGCGGGAACGGCACGCGATCGTAATTGCGTTCGCGCAGGATGGTTTCCACGCGGCGGCGCTCCCCGCCGGATGCCTGCTCCAGCGCGTAGACCAGCGGCAGCGTCACTTTGCCTTCCCGCAGGTCGTTGCCGACGGGCTTGCCCAGCACCTTCTCGCGCGAGGTGAAGTCGAGCAGGTCGTCCACCAACTGGAACGCCATGCCCAGATTCCACGCGTAATCGCCCAGCCGCTCTTCGGTCTGCGAATCCGCGCCCGCCACGATCGCGCCCAGCTTGGCGCACACCGAGAACAGGCAGGCGGTCTTGCGGTCCACCAGCTCCATGCAATCGGCTTCGGTAACTTCGATGCGGCCGATGCGCTCGAGCTGCAGCAGCTCGCCCTCCACCATCATCTGGGTCAACCCGATCAGCAGGTCCAGCACGTGGAAGTTGCGCTCGCGCAACGCCACCTGGAAGGCTTCCATATACAGCCAGTCGCCGGCCAGCACCGAAGTATGGTTGCCCCACTGGGCGTTGGCCGACGGCCGCCCGCGGCGCGTGCGCGCATCGTCGATGACGTCGTCATGCACCAGCGTGGCGGCATGGATTATCTCGACCACCGCGCCCAGATGGATGGCGCTCTCGCCGCCGTCCCCAATCAGCCTGGAAGCCAGCAGTAGCAGCGACGGCCGCAGCCGTTTGCCGCCACTCTCCTGCAGATACTGACCGATCTGGGTGACGACTTCCACAGAAGCGACGGTCTCCAGGCTGATCTCCTTTTCCACGCGCTCCAGATCGTCGTGGATCAGGTCGAAGATCTCCTTGCCGGTGATGGCTTGCCCAAGCTTGCCCAGATTCATTGGAAGTTATCAGTTTAGCATCAGCCGTTCGAAGTTCTCTGTGGTGACTTCGGCGATGCGGTCCGGCGTAGTGCCGCGGACCTCAGCCAGGCGGCGCGCGGTCTCCACCATAAAGGCCGGCTCGTTGCGTTTGCCGCGCTTGGGGACGGGCGCCAGATAGGGCGCGTCGGTTTCCACCAATAGGCGATCTTCGGGCGTCAGCCTCGCCGCGTCGCGAACCGCGTCGGCTTTCGGAAACGTGAGCACGCCACCGAAACTCAGATAGAAGCCGAGATCCAGCGCCTGGCGGGCCTCCGTGGGGCCGCCGCCGAAACAGTGGATAATGCCGCTACCGGACCAGTGCTCGCGCAGCGCCTGCAGGGTATCGTCCCATGCCTCGCGCGTATGAATCACGATGGGCTTCCCTGCCCTGCCCGCCAGCTTCAACTGTTCGACGAACACGTCGCGCTGCACGTCGCGCGGCGAGAAATCGTAATGGTAGTCGAGGCCGATCTCGCCTATAGCGAGCAGCTTGGTTTCGGCGGCCAGCGCTTCCATGGCGGCGAATGTTTCCGGCGTCGCTTTCGCGGCGTCGTGCGGATGCACGCCGATGGTTGCGTATATAAAGCGGTGCTGACGAGCCAGGCGCAACGCGGCTTCCAGGTCCGGCGGACCGTTGCCGGTGCCGATGGCCATCATGCGCTCGACGCCGGCCTCGAGGGCGCGCGCGATCACCGCGTCGCGGTCCGGGTCGAACTGCTTGTCGTCCAGGTGGCAGTGCGAATCGACCAGCTTCACTTGAGGCGCGCCCCGATGGGAACGTCTTCCAGGAAGCCGGCGAGCACCGGTTTGCCGCCTTCGATGGAGCCGGCTACGATCATGCCGTTCGATTCGATGCCACGCAGCTTGCGCGGTTGGAGGTTCGCCACTATCACGACTTTGCGGCCCAGCAACTCCTGGGACGTGTAGGCTTCGGCGATACCCGCCACGATGGTGCGGGGTTCCGGCTCGCCGATGTCGACTTTCAAGTGAAGCAATTTATCCGCACCTTTAACCGGCTCTGCGGAAAGCACTTGGCCAACGCGCATATCCACCTTGGCGAAGTCGTCGATGGCGATGCGATCCGAAACTGGCGCGATGCCCGGCACCGTCTCGGGCTTGGGAGATTTGCCGAGCAGAACGTTCTGTTCTTCGGTGACGCGCACTTCGAGCTCTTTCATTTTCTGAATGGCGGGCGCAGCTTCGATGCGTGGAAACACAGGCGAGATCTCGCCGATCTTTTGGCCGGGCGGCAGTTGGCCCCAGACGAGCGAGTCGAGCCGCACGGATTCGAGCGGCTCGGTCATGCCGAGTTGCTTCCAGATGTTCTGCGTCGATTCCGGCAGCACGGGGTAGAGCAGCACGGTGGCGATGCGCAGCGCCTCGGCGGCCGTGTAGAGGGTGGCGTCCAGATCGGCCTGCGCCTCCGGCTGCCGCGCCATTTTCCACGGCGCACGCTCGACAATCAGCTTATCCAGCCCCGAGAGGAATTCCCAGACCTTCTGGAGTCCATTGGAGAATTCAAACGCATCGAAGGCGGTAATGACATCGCGGATGGTCGCCTCAGCGCCCGCCGGCATCTCTTCAGGCATTGCGCCAGGCGGGATTGCGCCTTCACGGTATTGCCTGATCATGGTGAGCGTGCGGCTCGCCAGATTGCCGAGGCCGTT
>DATKFU010000331.1:0-4945 GCA_035511215.1 Bryobacteraceae bacterium
GCGGCGGACGAAAAAGCCGCGGCGTTGGCGACGGACGATCCTCCGATGGAAATCAAAACGTGCAGACCGGGATGCAGCTGCTCCAGTTGTTGAATGGCTGCGAAGTTGCCGTAGAGCGGCCCGGTATAGGGAGCGCCGCTCACACTCGGAAGATAGGGGTCTTGATAGTCAGCCCATGAGTCTGCGATAGAGCACGCCGGAGGCGTACTGACATTAGCAAATGCGTATATCAGATGCGTCAGTTTGGCGGCAACTCCGTTCTGCTGCAGGTTGGCGATGTTGTATCCGGCGTAATAGATACTCCACTCTTCGAAGTACCCGCCGAGTACCTTGGTTGGACCGCCTTGGGCAAATGACGGAACAGCCGATGCGAATAAAATCAAGGAGCCCATTGACAGGGCTTCGTACAGATGAACCAGACGCGTTTTTGTCATAGAGTATCCTCCATATCTGCGACTGCGTTAAAGCGCAGTTTAGACGAGTTGGGAATGCGACGCAAGCCCCCGACGCCGGTACAGTCCCACATGCGGTAAAATCACAATATCCGGACCTGTTGCGCCACACCTGAACAGATCCGAATATCTGCCTATGCCAACCGCCTCCACAACCCGCGCCGAAGAGTTTCGAGAGCAGCTCGCGCGCCACGCCATGGTGGCCGATGGCGCCATGGGTACCATGCTCTATTCGCGTGGCGTGTTCATCAACCGCTGCTTCGACGAGCTGAACCTCACCACGCCGGACATGGTGCGGCAGATTCACCAGGAGTACGTGAAGGCGGGCGCCGAGATTCTGGAGACCAACACGTTCGGCGCAAACCGCATGCGCCTGGGAGCATTCGGGTTGGCCGAGAAGCTGCACGCCATCAACCACGCGGGCGTGCGCCTGGCGCGCGAAGCGGCGCGCGAGCACGCTTTTGTGGCGGGCGCCATCGGCCCGCTGGGCGCGCACATCGAGCCGCTGGGACCTACGTCGTTTGCCGAAGCGCGGGCCATCTTCCGCGAGCAGGTGGAGGTGCTGCTGGAAGCCGGTGTGGATCTGCTGATTCTGGAAACTTTCAGCAATCTGGACGAGATCCGCGAAGCCATATTTGCCGCGCGCGAAGCGGCCGGTCCGGACATGACCATCGTGGCGCAGATGACGATCGACGATAACGGAAATCTTCCCGGCGGCACGGAAACCGAAGCCTTCACGCGGCGTTTGGATGAATGGCCCACGGACGTGATCGGGGTGAACTGCTCGGTGGGTCCGAAGACCACGCTCGAAACGGTGGAGCGCATGATGGCCTTCTCGTCCAAGCCGGTCAGCGCCATGCCGAACGCTGGCGTGCCAGTGCGCGTGGAGGGCCGCAACCTGTATCTGTGCTCGCCGGAGTATATGGCGCAATACGCGCGGCGGCTGTTGTGGGCTGGCGTGCGCATCGTGGGCGGATGTTGCGGCACCACGCCGGAGCACATCAAGCTGATCCACGCCGAGGCGCGCTCGCTGCAGCCGGTGCAGAAGAAACTGGGCGTGACGGTAGAGGAGCCCAAGGCCAAAGCGCACGCCATTCCGAAAGTGCCCGTGGCGGAGAAATCCCAACTGGGCGCCAAGCTGGCCGCCGGGAAGTTCGTGGCGTTCGTGGAGATTCTGCCGCCGCGCGGGGTGGACGCGTCCAAGGAGATCGCGGGCGCCAAGCTTTGCGCCGCGCAGGGCATCGATTGCATCAACGTGCCGGACGGGCCGCGGGCCAGCGCGCGGATGAGCTCGCAAGTGACCTGCCAGTTGATTCAGCGGGAGGCCGGCATTGAGGTGGTGAACCATTTCTGCTGCCGCGACCGCAACATTCTGAGCATCCAATCGGAACTGCTGGGCGCGCACTCGGCGGGCGTCCGCAACCTGATCTGCATCACGGGCGATCCGCCACGCATGGGCAGCTATCCGGATGCCACCGCGGTATTCGACGTGGACGCCATCGGCCTGGTGAACATCGTCAACAATCTGAACCATGGCCTGGATATCGGCGGCAATGCCATGGGGTCGCAGACGGCCCTGCTGATCGGCGTGGGCGTGAACCCGGGCGCGTTGAACATGGACGAAGAGATCCGGCGCTTCGAGTGGAAAGTGCAGGCGGGCGCCGAATACGTGGTGACGCAGCCGGTGTTCGACCTGGGCCTGCTGGAGCAGTTTCTGAAGCGCATCGAACACGTGAAGATTCCGGTGATCTGCGGCATCTGGCCGCTGACCAGCTTTCGCAACGCGGAATTCATGGTGAACGAGCTGCGCGTGCCGGTGCCGGAGCATTACATGGAGCGCATGCGGCAGGTGGACAACGCCGAGAAGTCGCGCCAGGAAGGCGTGGCCATTGCGCGGGAGATGGTGGAGCGCGTGCACGGCATGGTGCAGGGCGTGCAGTTGAGCGCGCCTTTCGGGCGCTACCAGATGGCTATCGACGTGGCGGAAGCGATTGGGCCACGCTAGGGGTCGCGGCAAATATGGCAACCGACCTTGTGGTGGTAGACCCGGAAGAGCCGCAACCGGAGGCGATCGAAAGGGCGGCGGCCGCCATTCGCCGCGGGCGGGTGGTCGCTATTCCCACCGACGCGCTGTATACACTGGTAGCCGACCCGTTCAATTTGCGCGCGGTGGCGGGCGTGTTCCGGGCCAAAGGGCGCGAGTTCCATCGCTCGCTGCCATTGCTGGTGGCGGATGCGATCGCGGCCGAGGATCTGGCCTCGGAACTGAACAACCGGTTCTACATCCTGACACGGCGTTTCTGGCCGGGACCGCTGACCATCATCGTGCCGGCGTCGGCGCGTGTGCCCCTGAAGGTGACGGGCAATACGGGCCGGCTGGCGCTACGGCAACCGCGCGGCAAGATCGCCAGCGCGCTGATCGCGGCGATGAACCAGCCGCTGATCTCGACCAGCGCTAACATCTCCGGATCGCCGACCTGCCGCAGCGGCATCCAGGTGTTCGGCACGATGGACGGGCGCGTGGACCTGGTGCTGGACGGCGGCGCGTGCTCCGGCGCAGGGGCCACTACGGTGGATATCACGGAGCCGTATTGGAAGATTATCCGGGAGGGGGCGATCGAGGAGAAGGAGATCGCGGAGGCTTTGCAGGCGACGTGAGCGGACGATAGCGATCTGCTTAAAGCCCAAAAACTTGCATTTTGGGTGTCTTAAACCCCAAAAAGTTGGTTATGATGGTATCTGGGTTCTGCTAATGCCCGATATCTCCGCCATGCCCGAAGTCTTTGTGTCCGATGCCAGCATGGCGGCGGCGGTCTCCCGCGAAGTCAAGCGCGGGGCTTTGCGCAAGCTGGGGTCGCGCCTTTACACGCGCAACCTCAAGGACCCGCCGGCGCAGATCGTCGGGCGGAATTTGTGGCCGCTGGTGGCAGCCTATCTACCCAGCGCGCTGATCGCCGACCGGACCGCACTGGAGAACCGGCCTGCCGCCGACGGTTCCATCTTTCTGGTCGCCGATCATAAGCGCGCCATCGCCTTGCCTGGAGCTATTTTGCGTCCACGCCGGGGCCACCCGCCGATCGAGAGCGACCGGCCCTTCATCGGCGGCCTGCGACTGGCGTCTCCCGCCAGGGCGTTTCTGGAGAATATGCGGCCATCGCGCGCCCGCCAGGGCGTTGCCCGTACTCTGCCAAAGCGTGAGATTGAAGATCGCCTCGAAGAAATGCTGCGGCATGGCGGCGAAGCGGCCCTGCAGCGCCTGCGCGACGACGCGCGCAAAACCGCGCGGCAACTCCGCATGCGGAGCGAGTTTCAGCGCCTGGACGCCCTGATCGGAACGCTGCTCGGCAGCCGCCGCGCGCCGCTCGAATCGCCCACCGCAGCCGCTCGCGCCGCGGGATTGCCCTACGACCCGCAGCGGCTCGAACTGTTTCAGCGATTGCATGCCGAATTGGCCGGCACCACGCCGATGGTTCGCCTGGAGCGGTCCACGGACGGCGCGGCTCTACCTTTTTTCGAAGCATATTTCTCCAATTTCATCGAAGGCACGCAATTCGCTGTCGATGAGGCTGCCGCTATCGTTTTCAAAGGACGCATTCCTCGCGCGCGCCCGGCGGACGCACACGACGTGCTGGGCACGTGGAAGGTGGTCTCCGACAAGCGTGGAATGTCGCGGCTACCCCGCAACATCGAGGAACTGACCGCCATCCTAAGCAGCCGCCACGCGCGAATTATGGAAGGCCGCCCGGAGCAAGCCCCCGGCCGGTTCAAGACCGAAGCCAATCGCGCGGGATCCACGTTCTTTGTAGCGCCCGAGTTGGCGCGCGGCACGCTTGCCAAGGGTTTCGAAATCTACCGTGGTCTCGCGGCTCCGCTACACCGCGCCATCTTCATGATGTTCCTCATCTCCGAGGTTCATCCGTTCACGGACGGAAACGGCCGCGTGGCGCGCATCATGATGAACGCGGAACTCGTGGCTGCCGGCGAGACACGGATCGTGGTGCCTACCGTCTATCGCAACAACTATCTGATGGCGTTGAAAGCCCTCTCGCAGAACGGCATAACCGGAGCTGTCGTGCGGATGCTGGACTTCGCGCAGCGCTATACCGCGGCCGTCGACTTCGGGCACCTGAGGCGTGCGCGCCGCATCCTGGAACGAACCCACGCCTTCGACGATCCGAATGAGGCCGATGCCCGCGGTGTTTCCCTGATACTGCCAACACCCGAGATCATCGCGGACGTGGCGCGGCTGTGATTGTGGCATGGCACGTTGCGGCTACTCGAGGTCGGCAGGCTACGTAGGATGCAGAGAGCGGGTCTGGAGACCCGCTGCAGGACTCTCCAGAAACCCACTGCTGGATTTTACGCGGCTTTGACGATCTCGAAACCAAGTTCGGCAGCTTTCTTGGTGAGGCGCCGAATCTGGAGCTGTCGATACTTCTGTTCGTAGAACTCGTTGCCCTTATCCATATATTCTTGTCCGTATTTCAGCATGC
>DATKFU010000332.1:0-24931 GCA_035511215.1 Bryobacteraceae bacterium
CCGGCATTGCCCGGAGAGTAGCCAACAAATGTTGTGATGACGGCAGTGGCTCCGGGGGTAACCTTGCGGATCACATTGTTGCCGGAGTCCGAAATGTAGAGATTGCCGGCCGAATCGAGCACCACAGCCACGGGATTGTTGAGCAGGGCGCTCGCCGGAGGGCCTCCGTCGCCCGTATAGCTGGCGCCCAGCGTGTTGTTACCGGCGAACGTGTTGATGTCGCCGGCGGCCAGACCTTTGCAGGCGATCGGCGTTTGGTTAGCGCACACCACCCGCACGACGTTGTCGTACGGATCGGCGATGTAGATATTGCCCGCCGGATCCACGGCCACACCGGAAGGATTGTAAAGTTGCGCGCTGGTGGCCGGGCCCAGGTCCCCGGCAAAGCCTGCGCCTAGGACGTTGTCCCCGGCCACTGTGGAGATATCGCCACTTGTTGCGTTCACTTCACGGATTACCCAATTGCCGGTGTCCGCAATGAAGAGGTTGCGACTGCCATCGAAGGCGATACCCGTTGGGCTATACATCTCGGCGGCGGTAGCCAGCGCTCCATCCCCCAGGTATCCCGCGGTGCCGTCGCCCGCGACCGTATTGATCAGCCACGTATCGACAGCGCCGCTGGTCGGAATCACTTCGCGAATTCGATTGTTGACTGTGTCCGAGAAGTAGACGTTACCGGAGGAATCGAGTATCACATCGGATGGCCCGAAGAGGAACGCGTTCGTAGCCGGACCCCCGTCACCGGAATAATTGCCTTGCTGGCCCAGTTGGCCGGCTATGGTTGTAATCGTGTATGCGGGCGGAGCCTGCGCCTGGCACAAGACCGGCGCCACTATAAACAAGAATGCGAAAGCGAATGAATAACTGCGATTTACTCTGCCCGAATGAATCGGTTGTCGAATCACCTTTTATGGACCCCCTGTCGGTAGCCTGGCGTTCAACGGAGCCTGTACTTCCGTAGCAGCTCCGCCACCGGCGTTAGTCGATCGCGCACGCGCTGCTGTTCCGGCAAGGAAAGCGGGACGAGCCGAACATTCTCCAGAACCCTATCATAAGCCATGACGAGTTCGACCGCTGCGCGCGCGGCGGACAACCGATCGCCCGCAGCGACCAGCGCCTGTGTCGAACGTGCCTGCGCCAGGCAACTCTCCACTTCATCGGGGACAGTGAAGTCCGCAATTCCCGATCTCGAAGGGAAACGCAACATTGCCATGGAACGGGAAACGCGGCCCGGCGCAAGTGCGTTACTCCTTTGCTGTTAAGGCTTTGTAAAATCTGATAACACAAGGTTTAGCCTGCCTGGCACAGGCTTCACCCCGTCACCCGCTCTATAGCGACAATTCGTTACGATACATCATGTCTTTCAGATTGAACTTGGTCTTGACCTCGATTGCGCCCAGCTTCGTAGTGAAGGTCACCTCCCGGTCGTCCGCCGTCAACGGCACTACGTCGCGCGGAAAACCAAACAGCAACGTGGGCGTTCCGGAACTGCTGAGCGCCCCTTTCTGCACCACGCTGGGTTGCGCCGGCGACTTCCCCTTGGGCTCCAGATAGGTCAGGTTCTTGATCCGGTCCAGAACATCGTCGCTTAAACCCTTCGACACCGTCGTATCGCTATCGCCATCGTCGGAATGTTGGTGGCCCGGCTGTACCGCGGGCACACCGCTTACACTGATCACGTACGCGCCCGCGAGGCTCTCCGGCAGAGGCGTCTTCAAGGCCGCCTGGACGGGCTTGGCGCTCTCCCAACGGACCGTGGCCGTGTACGATATGGGCATCGGACCGCTGTTCCCGCGCCTGCCGCCGCCCGTACCGCGGCCGCCCATGCCGCCGCCCGGATAACCTCCACCGCTTCCGGGGTACCCACCGCCTCCGCCGCCAATACCGGGATCGCCCATGCCCCCGCCGCTGCCGCCACTGCCTCCACTGTTCCCATAACCGCGGCTCATGGCGGGCGAGGAGGCGTTCACCTGCTTGGCCCATGGCGACTTCGTCACCAGTTTATCGATTTCTTCCGAAGACCATTCCGCAGGCTCTTTCTTGTTCCAGAAGTCTGAGCTGGCTGCATACAGCCGCAATTGCGACCCAACGCCGGCGCCGCCTGCCAGCATCAGGAGTCCGCGGCGCGTCAGTCCGGGGTTTTGAAGCATGGTTGTGTCCTAATAGGATTCAGACGTCGGCAACGGGCCGCCAGGTTGCAGTAGAAATTCCGTAGTGGGTCAGTTTGGTTTTGGAGGGCGGCCAATCTTGGCCGCAGCCGCCTTTTTAGGCGGCTTAGCCGGCTGAAAGCCGTCCCCAAAGGGGACCCCAGGGCAAGAATTGCCCGCCCTCCGAAAGCAAACTGACCCACTACTAGAAATTCCGCCGGATTCTGAGAGAATGAAGGCATGCGGTACATGGCGATCTTTCCGGTACTTGTGGCGCTATTGCTGCCTGCGAAGTTGCCCGCGCAGTATTCCCGGCGGCGGCTGGGCTCGGCTACGGCTACCTCGGGTCCCTATAACGGCCCCGCGGTCACCTTCAATGGGACGGTGAAAACGCTCACCAAGAAGGAACTCACGCTAGACCTGGACCCGCCCGACCCCGGCGCGGACCGGCAGACCCTCACGTTCCGTCTATCCAAGAAGACCAAGTTTCTGAAAGGCGATCAACCCATCAAACCATCCGACGTCGAAGTGGGCATGCACATCTCGCTCGACGCCACCCGAGACGGCGACCTGAAGCTATCGGCGCTCAATGTAATGGTCCCGCCGCCCGACAAACCTGGCGACAAGCCCGCCGAGAAGGTCGAGAAATAAGGAACCCGGCGAGATGCATACGGCATACCTGGTGACTACCCTGTTGTTCGCGCTGATGGTGTCGTATTCCGGCATTGGCAAAATCCGGCGCTATCCGCTTCAGGTTAAAGTGCTCTACGAAACTCTCGGCATCCCATTCAAGTATTTTCCGCTGCTGGCGGCGTGCGAGTTTGCAGGGGTCGTGGGACTTGTGGTTGGAATCTGGTGGCCGCCTCTCGGAATCGCCGCGGGAATAGGTCTGGTCCTCTATTTCGTGGGGGCCATCGTGTCCCATCTACATGCCGGCGATTTCAAAGGTATTGGATCTGCCGCATTCATGTTGGTGTTTGCCGCGGGCGTGCTGGCGCTTCGCGCCCTAGCGCCCCTTTGATTTCTCCAGGGCGCCGTAAACCTCGCGCTTCGACAAGCCCCGGCGATGCGCCACCGTTTTGATCGCCTCCATGCGGCTCATACCCTGGGCCACGCACGCGTCTACGGCATCGGTGAGCGGCGTGTCATCCTCCGCCACGCCCGCACGCTTGCCGATCAACAAGGTGATCTCGCCTCTCACCGATTCGCGCGCCGAGAGCGCCGCCCGGACCTCCGCCGCCGTGCCGCGCAGGAGCTCCTCATGCATCTTGGTTAGCTCACGCGCCACCACCACCGGCCGGTTCCCCAGCGCCTGCTCCACCGCCGCGAGCGTCTCCACAATGCGATGTGGGGCTTCATAAAAGACCAGCGTGGAGGCATAGTCTTTCAGACCCTCCAGCTCACGCAGCCGCTGCCCGGACTTGGCCGGCAGGAAGCCGCCGAAATGGAAGCTGTCCGTCGCCAGGCCGGACGCCGCCAGCGCGGTCAATACCGCGGACGGGCCGGGTACCGCCTCCACGCGTATGCCGCTATCGATTGCCGCGCGCACCAAGCGGTAGCCTGGGTCGCAGATCAGCGGCATGCCCGCGTCGGAAACCAGCGCCACCGTGGTCCCACCGAGCAGTTTGGCGATCAACTCCGGGCTGCGTTGCAACTCGTTGTGCTCGTGATAACTGACCGTAGGCTTGCCGATTCCGTAACGGTCCATCAGCTTGCGCGTATGCCGGGTGTCCTCACAAGCGATCAGGTCCACTTCTTTCAGAACGCGCACAGCGCGAAAGGTGATGTCTTCCAGATTTCCGATGGGCGTACCCACCAGGTAAAGCGTACCGCTCAGCGATTCTCCTCCCGGCAAGCCGGTGCGGGACTCACCACTGGCATGTTGTCGATGAGATCGGCGGGCGGACGCCGCACCGGCATCGGTTCCAGGTTCTTCGGCACGGGCACTTGCAGCAGTGGAATGGAGCAGACGATAGCTTCTTCCAAGCTGTAATTTTTCAGGAACTGGCGCAAAGCGGCTTGGGTCTCCGCACTGGCGGCACGCGCCTGTGGCGTTAGGGTGAACTGCGGAACGCCGGGGAATCGCGGCGGCGGGGTCTGGGCAGACAGAGCCGTCGCCCAAGTGCCGGCCACCACCAGGATGGTTGCTCGACAATACATAAAAACTCCCTTGAGACCATATTAGCGGAAGACAGGGCGGAAGGCCTGCTCTCTATTTGCCAACCATCTTCTTCTGAATCAGCAGCGCTTGCGCATTCAGATTATTCAACTGCCGCAAATCCTCCTCCGCCATCGCGATGGAATCCTGAATCCGCGCCAGGTCGGTGCCGCCCACGGCAGGCGCGTCGGTCCGCTGCCCCTGCAATACGCCGGTCATCGACCGGTATTGTTCCGTGATCTGTTTGTAGCGCCGCAGAATGCTGTTCAGGTAAACCTCGCGCCGTTGGTGAATATCCTGCAACTCCGTCGCCAGTTGCTGGAGTTGTGCGATCTTCTGCGCGGCGCCGCCGCTCGCGTCGCGCAGCTTTTGATAGGCGATCTCCACCTGGGTCACCCGATCGCGATTGCTTTTCAACTCCTTCTGCAGCGCATCCACCAACTGGTTCGCACCTGCCAGGTTTTCCTTTAGATCGGCTTCCGACCCCGCCAGCCGCTGGTTGTCCACGCGTAGACTCCGGAGCTGGGCTTCCGCCTCATCCGCACGGGATTCGAGGCGCGCGATGGATGCATTGGCGTCCGCCAGACTGAGCTTCAGCCGTTGTACGGCGATGGCGTCTTCCGGATTGTTCGCGGCCTTGGCGGTGTGGGGCGCGTTCCGGGCCTCGGTGGCCGGCGCTGGCGCAGGAGCGCCCGGCGGGGCTGCGGTAGAAGGCGCCTGATCCGGTACTCGCCCGCGCAACCGCTGGTTTTCGGCTGCCAACTGCGCCAACTGCGCCGCCTGCTGCCGGTACGCGCGCGCTTGCCAGGCCACCGCCGCGGCGGCGCCCACCAGCACGACGACCAACAGAATCCAGCGTTTCACTGCCAAAATATTATCTCTCTTTCAGCACGAAGCGTGTGCGGTAGGTCAGGGTATACTTGCCACCGGTGTCCAGCCGCAGATCGAAACTCTTGGCGCGAAGCTCCGGCAGCGCCACTGCCACGCTGTAGGAAGACGTAATCAGGCCCAGAGCCCGGTGAATCGCACTGGCGATCTCTTCGCTCGACCGGCAAAAAATCGCGGTGCCGCCGGTGACTTCCGCAAGCTGCTTCAACCCGCTCTGATAGGCCTCGCCCAGCCGGTCGCTGCGATACCGCAGATGCACCACGAACAGCGGCGCCTGCCGCTGGGCCATGACCGCGGCCACCTTCGAAATCTTGTCCTGAATCAGCGCCTCCGGGAACTTCCGGCTCAAGTCGTGCGTGTCGCTGGAATTGATCACCGGGTTGGTATAGTCTTCGCGATAGTTCTCCGGTTCGCTGTCCGTCACATAAAGCACAGCCACTCGTACGTTCGTTTTCGCCAGAATCGAATCCGCCAGCCGCGTCACGGTCTCCACGGTGTTCAGCAGGGCCGCCTTTCCGCTCACCGGCAAATCGCGGACCGCGGATACGGCGGCGGTCCGGTCAGTACCCGGATCGGCCAGCACCTTAGCGCCATCCTGCGCGCGCATGATTGCCACGGATGTGCGCGGCGGCAACTTATCGATGTCCGCGGCCAGGGCCTCCTTGGCCGGCTCCGCCAGAGAAAGGTCTCCCGCCAGATCCAGTACCGCGACCAGCATCAGATCCCCGCCCGGGCCCTTTACATCCACGACGCGGGATTCCATGCCGGCGAGTGTCGCGGTCAGATCCTTGGCTGCCAGATTCGCCTCAGGCGATGCACCATCGGCCGCTTCTGCCCAGACGGCCACCTTAATAGTTCGAATCGCAGGCTTGGGCGGCGGCGCCGCGGCCAGACTCGCCGCCGCCACGCTCGCCGCCAGACTCGCCGCTACACTCCAGCACACCGCCAGTGCCAAAGCCGTGTGTCGAGACGAGTCTCGACACGTCACGCATGCGTGCGTGCGCCACACTAAAAGCTCAGCCTCAAGCCCAATTGAATCACACGTCCACCGCGCGAGCCAATGATGTGCCCGGCATCCAGGTTCGGCGTGGTCACCGATCCGATCACGTTGTCCGGATCGTTCCAATTGGCGTGATTCATAAAATCGAACGCGGTGGCGTTGAACTCCAGCGTCCGGTCCGCGGCCAGCGCGAACCGTTTGTTCAGCGACATATCGAAATTCTGCCACCCAGGATTCAACAGGCTCGAAAGCGTGCGCGACACATCCCCAATCGTGAAATCCGGAGGCTGCACGAACGCCGCCGGGTTGTACCACAGGGCCGGTCCCTGATTGGCCACGTGCTGGTCCACGCCCGGCACCACATCCACGTGTAGGGCCTGTACGACACCGCCCGTATTGTTGAACAGCGGCGTCAGATACATGGGGTCGCCGCTGGCCACCGTCCCGGCGCCGCTCACCGACCAGCCGTCGATGGCGTAGCGCCGCCAGTCCGGAAAGCGCAGAAACGGCTTGTTCGCCCCAAACGGCAGTTCGTAGGTGTAGCTCAGCTCCAGCCGCTCGGGACGATTGCCCGCCGTCACCGACCATTCGTCTTGCCGGTTGAAGAAGTCCTGCGTTCCATAGGGCCCCGAATAGTCGTCCATCTGCTTGTTGAACTCGAAATAGGCGTTCACCGAAAGGCCGCTGGAGGAGCGCTTCTCCACTCGCACATAGCCCGCGTTCCGCTGATAGCATCCCACCGGATACTCGCCATAGGTGTTGAACCCCTGATACTGCGGATAAGGCCGCAGCGACTGGTTGAACGCCAGAATGTTCAACTCGTTGCCGTACTGCAGGTCTTCGAGCGGAATGGCATTGGGGTTGGCCGCGCCATTGCCCACCAGCACATTCTTGCCGCCGGAGTAGGCAAACCCGATGGTCACGATTGCCGATGCCGGGAACTCCCGCTCGATCGATAGCGATGCCGATTGGTAAGTGGGTACGCGGTCCGACATGTCGATCAAATCGGCAATGGTATTGTTGGCTGCATCCGGCTGCAGATCCGGTGTAGGGCTGGGCGGCGCCGGTACACCGGTGCGCATCGTCAGCGCCGGCTGCAACTGCGCATCCGGCGAAAGAAACGTCGGATACTGGTTGAACCCTTGCGTGCCGAACTGTCCGGAATAGATCGGAATACCCGAGTAATCGCGGGCGAAATTCGCGCGCACCACGGTCTTCGTGTCAACCGGCGGATTCCAGGCAATGCCCAAGCTGGGAGCCAGGCGTACGAGCGTCGGCTGGAACGCGCTCCCGAAACCGTCCTGTCCCGCCACCACCAGCGCACCCGGCAATCCGTTCGCCGGGTTGATGGCGTTCAGATCGACAGTCGACTGCCGGTCGTATTTCTCAGTGCGCGGCCGGAACAAGTGCGTCGTGAGCCCCAGGTTGATGGTGAGACCCTTCATGGCCTCGTAACGGTCGCGGAAAGCCAGTGAAGCCTCCGACCGCCGGAAGTACGAAGGCTGCGCGTCGATGGTTTCCTGCGCGAAATATGGTGTACCCATCAAGAAAGTGGCCAGCGCATCGCCCGTATCCACGATCCCCGGCAGACTGGTCAGCCCTTCGTTAAAGCTCAACAAGGCCGCCGGATACTGCGGCCAGAAACTGTTCACCTGCTGCCGGATATACTGTCCCGTCACCCGCAGCGTGTGCTTGCCGCGCCTGGTGGAGAGGCCATCCGTCCAGGTATAAACGTTGCGCGCATTGCGCGAAAACGGATAGGCTTGCCCCATGCCCACGTAGGGACCCAATTGCATTACCGGAAAACCCCCGCCCGCGATACCGGTGAGGCCGATCTGGGCGGCGTAGTTGGTTTGGTCCGCGGTGTCGCCGCTGGCCGAGACACTTGAATTCGCTTCGAACGTGAGCGTGTTCACCGTGCGGCCGGAAGCCGTGAAGACGTATCCGAGCGAACCCCGCCGTGTCTGAAAGTCGCGATTGGAAGGGCCCGGATTGGCGGCCGTGGGAAACCACTGCGCCGCCCCCAGCGTGCCATTGGAAAAAGCCAGTTCCACGGTCACGCGATGGCGCTCGCGCAACGATTGGTCCAACTTGCCGATCATACCGTTGGCCGTGTTTGTTTCCGGTGAGTCGATGAAGTAGTTGTTGCGAAAGAAGGGCCCTATATCGGTATTGGGGGCCGGATAAAACTTGAGCGCGTTCAGCGCCACCGGGTCCATCCGCGATGGCGGGATGATGTTGCCTGGAAACGGCGTGCGCGTGTATTCGAGGTTGGTCGTGGAAACCGGCTGCGTCGAATCGTAGCCCGGATTGGGCAGCGTGGTGGCGGGATCGTAAATCGGTATGACGTTGCCGGCGTCATCCACCACGTCCGAGTAGTCGCCGGTGCGCTGCGCCATGGTGGGGATGGTCTGCAAAGATGTGCGCGCGATATCCTCCCGCACGCCTTCGTAGGAAAGCGAAAAATAGGTGTTGCGGCCCTCGGCCAGATGCGGCAATACGGCCGGGCCGGCCACATTGAACCCGAACTGATTGCGGCGCAGCAGGCCCTTGTCGCCGCCGTTCTGACGGATCTCGTGCGGCACGGCGTCTAACGCGTCGTTGCGGAAGTTCTCGAAGACGCGCCCGTGCCAATCCGCGAGCGGGCTGCGGCGGCCGGCTTTGGGCGGACTATCGGCGCGCAACCCTAAACTCCGGGTTTCGGATTTAAACTCCTCAATGGCGCTGTTCATCTCGGCGTCGGGCGGCGCCGGCGCCGGTTGCTGTTGCGCGCGCGCGATGGCCGCGGCACATAGACACACTGCCAGCGCGTGTTGGCAGAGCGGCATAAATCTTAGTGTAACAAGTGTGGTGGGGCTGGCCAAACCAGGTCGTCCGGCCTGGTAGCGGTTCGCCGACCGCTCCCGGGGGATTAGCTGTTCAGGCAACCGTCTCGTCGCCCCCAGGCTGATGTACCAGTTTCCGAGTGGGCCATTATTCGGTGCAGAGCGTGACAGATGTTGGCTCTTCATCGTCAAATGAACCCTGTGCCGATGCGACTGGTCAATCGCTCGTGCCGAGGAAGCTGTTAGGCAGGACTTCGGTAGCCGTGTTGTGTCCGCAGACTCGGCGCGCCCGGTAATTCCAGTGGAAGGGTGTAACCCTGTGTTCGTAGAACGCACCATTCTGGGTTACTCGGGTTATATTGTCGGCCGCTCGGAAAGAGTCTCCAAAATGGCGTTCCGGAAAGCCCGCCTTTTTCGGATCCCGTCAGCAGCATTGGCTTCGTTGCCAAGAGGTTTGCGTGCGAGGCGAAGTTCCACGCACAAAACATAATGACGTCCGACCTTCAGCCGCTCCAGTCGCCGCTCTTAGATCGGTCGGGTCCGGCCACGAGGATGGAAGGACTCGATCAGGCGTCGGGCCAGCGCAACAACTTTCCGGCCCCCGGGTGTATTGGGCCGCGGTTCCAAGCGCCCCGGAACTGATTGAGAAACTCGGGGCCGCGCAGTTGCGGAATCGTCACCAGCACGATGCAGAGCTCCGGAAAGCGCCGTAGCGCGCGGGCGGCAGATTCGCTGAAAAGGCGATCGCGCGTCAGAACGACACGGAAGCCACCTTGGCTGGCGGCTTCTACCAACGCGCCATTCGTCAGGCCTCCCCAACCCCTGTCGTCCGCGGCGTGTGCCACGATTCCGAACTCGCCGAGAAGCCCGCGGACCTGCTTCGGCACGTTTACGTCAAGCAGCCACACTCGTCGCGTCCAGGATTTCCGAAGCGGCCCGCATTACCTCGGGAATCGCCTCGCGCGGAAGCCGACCGTAGGTTTCCTCGATGTCCTCAACGCGCATGCCCTCAGACATGCAGGACAAGATGAACGACACGGAGAACCGGGTTCCGCGAACGGCGAGTTTTCCGCCCAGGAGTTCCGGATCGGCGACGATCCAGCGGAAGTTCTTGTATGGCCTAAGCGTACGCTCCTCCATGTGTTGGTTCGCCTTTCTCTACTTATTACACCACGTCCAGTCGCGCCTACCCAACCTTCACCGCAAGCATGGATATCGAGCCGCCATCCACGCCTTCCACCGGGAAACTCACCGCCTCTCCCGCCTGCCGCGCCGCGATGACATACAACAGCGGCAGATAGTGGTCCGGCGTGGGAATCGACAGCCGCGCTTCCCATCCCAGCCGTTCGTAATTCACCAGCGGCCCGTACTCGCCGGCGACGATCATCTCGCGCGCCTGCTGCTCAAACTTCACAGCCCAGTCGAACGGCTCGACGATGTGCCGCCCCCATGCGTAGGCGTGCAGGTTGTGCACCAGGTTGCCGCTACCTACGATCAACACGCCCTCCTCGCGCAGGGGCGCCAGGCGCTCGCCAATCTGGTAGTGGTAGCTCGGCGGCTGCGTCTCGTCGATGCTAAGCTGCACCACCGGGATGTCGGCTTGCGGATAAACGTGGCAAAGCACCGACCAGGTGCCGTGATCCAGACCCCAGCTTTCGTCCAGCGCAACAGGCAACGGCCACAGCAACTCTTGCACCTGCCGCGCCAGATCGGGATCGCCGGGCGCAGGATATTGCACCTGATAGAGTTCCGGCGGAAAGCCGCCAAAGTCGTGTATAGTTCTAGGCGCGGTGGTAACGGTGACGCCCGTTTGGGGTACGAACCAGTGCGCCGAGATGCTCAAGATGGCCTTCGGGCGCACCATCTCTGTTCCGATGGCCGCCCAGGCTTCCGTGTAGCCGTTCTGCAACACGGCGTTCATAGGATTGCCGTGGCCAAAGAAAATGGCAGGTGTCCGCATGTATGTGTATCATCGTTGCATGGCCTCCGCGGCGCCCGCAATCCCCTTGCGCATCGATTCCGCCGTCAAGCGTTTCGGCGACCTGACCGCGGTCTCCGGTGTATCTTTGGATGTTCGCGAGCGCGCGTGCCTCGGCCTGCTGGGTCCCAATGGCGCGGGCAAATCCACGCTGATTCGAAGCATTGCCGGGCGCGTCCGTCTGGATTCCGGCAGCATCCGCGTCTTCGGTCAGCCGGCCGGTTCCGCCGCAGCTCGCGCGGAGTTAGGTTGGGTGCCGCAGGAACTGGCGCTGTATCCGCTGCTGACCTGCCGCGAGAATCTGGAAGCCTTCGGGCGCTATCAGGGGCTGCGCGGCAAAGCCCTGCGCGAGGGCATCGCGTGGTGCCTCGAGTGGGCCGCGCTGGCCGACCGCGCCGGCGCCACAGTCAAAACTCTGTCCGGCGGCATGCGGCGGCGCCTGAACATGGCGGCTGGGTTGGTCCACCGCCCACGCCTCGTGCTGCTCGACGAACCCACGGTGGGTGTCGATCCGCAATCGCGCAACCGCATTTTCGAAATGGTCGAAGAACTGCGTAGCCAAGGTACCACCGTCATTTACACCACGCACTATATGGAAGAAGCCGAACGCCTCTGCGATACCATCGCCATCGTGGATCATGGCAACGTCATCGCGCAGGGCACCAAGGAAGAGCTTGTCGAGCGATCCTTCGGACGCCACAGCGACGTGCTGATGCATTTCGCCTCCTCCGTCGAAAACGCGCCCGCTTGGGCTGCGGCGCAAGGTGGCACGATGCAGGAGGGCGCCGAGGGCGTCGCGCATTTCGCCGTAGCCCAACCCACCGACATCGCCAGGCTACTGGACGCCGCCGGCCGCGACGGTCTGGAAGTAATCGACGTGGTGCTGCGCCGTCCCAATCTAGAATCCGTATTTCTGCAACTCACCGGAAGGGATCTCCGGCAATAATGGACATGATTAGCATGGTTAAAATGATGGCCGCCATCGTCCTGAACGGATTCCGCTCCCTCCGCCGCGATCGCGGCGCGCTGATTCTCTCGTTCGTTTTGCCGATCGCGTTTTTCAGCATTTTCGCCGCGATTTTCGGCGGCATGGGCGGCGGCACCCCTCGCGTCACCGTGCTGGTGGTGGATGAGGATGGCAGCGCCGAATCCGAACGCCTGGTCAGCGCTTTGCTGCAGGAACCTACGCTCGCCGCCAGCGTCCGCCCCGAAACGAAAAAGGGCGAGCCTGTTCCGCCGGCCTACACGGCCGCTAGCGCCGAGACCGCGGTGAAACGGGGCAATGCCCCCGCCGCGCTGATTATTCCCAAGGGATTCGGCGCGCATCCCGTTGCATTTGGACCGGGCGGCGATCGCAATCCCATTCGTCTGCTGCACGATAGCTCCGACCCGGTAGCCGCCCAGATGGTCGCCGGAATCCTGCAAAAAGTCGTGATGACTTCGTTGCCCGGCGCCATGGCGAAAGTTGGCATGCAGTATTTCGAGCGGTCGAGCGGCGGGCTTACACCCGAGCAGCGCAAAAGCATCGAGTCGGCCATGTCCCGTGTGCCGGATGGCCGGAATTCGACCGCCCCGAGTGGCCCACGGAGAGACATCGGATTGGTGGCTCTGGATATGCGCGACGTAGTCGGCGAGAAAAAACAAAACTCCATGATCGCGTTCTACGCCGCCGGCATCGGCGTCATGTTCCTGCTGTTCACCGCCAGCGCCGCCGGAGGCACTCTGCTCGATGAAGCCGAGAGCGGGGCGCTCGACCGCATCCTGAGCGCGCGCGTCAGTATGACCACGCTGCTGGCTGGCAAAATGGCCTACAGCGCGCTGCTGGCTTCCGCGCAACTTACGCTCATGTTCTTGTGGGGCGCGCTGGTCTTCCATCTCGACCTGTTCACGCACCTGCCGGGCTTCATCGTCATGACCGCGGCTACCGCCTTCGCCGTGGCGTCGTTCGGCATGTTGCTGGCTAGCGTCTCGCACACCCGCGCGCAGCAGGCTGCCGTTTCCACACTCATCATCCTGACTATGTCGGCCCTCGGCGGAAGCATGTTCCCGCGCTTCCTGATGCCGGAGGCGATGCAGAAAGTGGGACTGCTCACGTTCAATGCCTGGGCCATCGACGGCTACACCAAGGTCTTCTGGCGCGATGAGCCTGTCCTGCACCTGGCGCCGCAAGTTGCCGTACTGTTCGGGTCCGGCGTGGTCCTTTTCCTGATCGCGCGCCGTTTCGCGCGCCGGTGGGAGTACTCGTAGTGCGTTGGCCGGGAATCGCGCTGTTCGCCCTGGCGCGGTTGGCGGCCGGCGCGGAGAGTCCGGCTGCCACGCCGGCGTACACCGCTTTCCAGCGGCCCGAGCGGGTGACCATAGCCAACTATACGGGCGAGGCTATGGAGCCGTTTCTCACGAATGACGGCCGCTTCCTCCTGTTCAATAACCGGAACGATCCGGGCGTGGACACAAACCTCCATTACGCGGAGAAGACCGATGATCTTCACTTCGCCTACCGCGGCGAAATCCAAGGCGTGAATACGCGCGCGCTGGAAGCCGTGCCATCCGTCAGTTGCGATAGCTATTTGTACTTTGTGTCGACGCGCAGCTATCCGGAGACATTCTCTACCATCTACCGCGCGCGATTCTCCGCAGGCATGGCCGCCGGCGTTGAACTGGTGTCCGGTATTTCGAGGCGGACGCCCGGCTGGGTAAATTTCGATGCCGAAGTGAGCGCCGATGGGCAGACCCTCTACGCTGTGGACAGCCGATTCAGCGCCGGCGGCACTCCGCTTACCGCGGACCTCTTCGTTGCACGAAAGCGCGGCGCCGCCTTCGAGCGCGCGGCGGATAGCGACGATCTGCAGCGGCTGGTCAACACGCGCGAACTGGAATATGCGCCGGCGATTTCATCGGACGGCCTGGAACTGTTCTTCACTCGCGTCCACCAGGTTCGCGCCGATGCCGAGCCGCGCATCTGGCGTGCCGTCCGGTGTAGTGTGCGCGAACCGTTTGCCGCGCCGGAGGCCGTCGACGCCATTTCAGGCTTTGCCGAGGCGCCTCGCTTTCGCCGGACAGCCTGTCGCTTTACTACCATGCGTGCGTGGACGGCCGGTTCGTCATCTTTCGAGTGACTCGCGATCCGCATACCGGCGAAGTGCATCCGAACGGGTGCCCGCAGCCTGCCAGTAAGCCTTAACCGCCTGCTCGACGGCCGGCCTGCCTTTGCCGGCCGGCTCTCGTATTGCCACGATAGAATAACATCGGGGGATCGAATGATCGAGCTGATGCAACCGTTGTTCGCGCACTCGGCCTGGGCGGATACGGCGATTCTGAGAGCAATTGCCGCGCACGAAGGCGCTTTTGCCGACGACGAACTGCGCAAATGGCTGCATCATATTGTCACGGTGCAACGGTTTTTCCTGTCTCTGTTTCAACAGCGCCCTTTCGATCGGGAACGGGAGGGGCAAGTTCCAGACGCGATGGATGAGATGGAACGTCGATTCCAGGAGGCACACGCGGATTGCGCAGCTTATACCGCGCGCCTGGATGAAGCCGAGTTCGCGCGTAAGATCGAGTTCCCCGTTCCGGCATTTAAGGATTTCCACCCGCCGGTGCGGGATGCTTTGATGCAGGTTGTTATGCACAGTGAGCATCATCGAGCTCAGGTGGCCATGCGTCTGCGCGCGCTTGGCGGGAAACCCCCGGTTACGGACTACATATACATCATCTGGGTGCGCGACGTACGAAACTAGTCGCAGATGAACGCGGATGAAGGCAGATGACGCAACCCGGTTTATCCGTGTTCATCGGTCGCACGCACGGCAGCGACTGATCACTGCCGATGGCGGCGGCAGCAACGGTTCTCATGCCCGGCGGTGGAAACTAGAGGTGCAGAAGCCGGCGGACGAGACTGGACTCGCCATCGCGGTGAGCCACTTTCCACCGGGGACCAGCAAATGAACAAGATTGAACACCGCCTGTTCTCTTCCATTAGCAAGAATTGGCGAGGGCACCCCTCAGCAGTCTGAAAGTGAACGTCGGCCTGATTGCGGAACAACCACAAGGAAAGGTTGAAAGTCCATGCCGAAATTGATGACCGGCGATATCCGGTCGGGAATCAAAGTCCCCGATGTGCAAATGGCCCAAATTGACCTGCGGCGGGAAAATTTCCACGGGGAGTGGAACTATGAAATCATGCCTCGCAATGCTAATATTATTACTTAACACTACCTTAGTTGCTTTTTTCATTACGGTATTGGGAGGCAATGAAGCGGAAAACCGGGTTAAGGTTATAGGAGTTTTGCAGATCCCGAACTAATGCCGTCAGGTGGACATCCAAGCGGTAGGCCTTAACTTAGCGAAGGCCGAACTGAGTAGCCATCAGGCAGAAATTTCCGCTACACTGAAGGAGCAATGTCCCGGCTTTGCGGCGATGCGAAAGCTGGTCCTGGGCTTTTGTACGATTTTGCGTGTGGGCGACATGTCCACACTACATCGCTGGATGGAACAGGCGCGGAAGACAGGGATCCACGCGCACGTGCGCTTCGTACGCACACTCAAACAGGATTTGCACGCGGCGGAAGCGGCCCGTGAGCCAACAACGGAGACTCACGCGCCACATCCTTGCATTTGCAGGTTCCATAAAGCCTGATGAGAGAGAGCACCGCACCGTGTCCAGCACCGCCGACGAACGTCCGCTTCCGAGCCCGAACGATATCTACAGCCCTGCCTTTCAGCATGCTTTTGATGGCGTTCCGACGGCTCTCGTGATCGTTGATACATCCGGGCGGATTGCCTCCGTCAACCCGGCGGCTGAGCGTATGTTTTTGTATGAGCGGAATCAGTGGCAGGGCCAGTCGCTGGAGGCGTGGGTTCCAGCTCTCCAAGCCCTACCGCCCGATGGCGTGGTAAGGGACCTTACAGCGCTGCGACGGGACGAAACCGAATTCCCCGCGGAAATCTGTTTGGGTCCACTACCCACGAGCGAAGGCACTTGGGTCATCGCTTCCATCGTGGATCTGACGGAACGGAAACATCTCGAGACGAAGGTCCGAGAGTACCACGAACTTGTCCAGGCCTGCTGGGAAGCCGCTTCCGAAGGGATGATAACGGTGGATGCATCCGGCACCATCGAAATATTGAACAAGGCAATCGAGCGGCTTTTCGGCTACGACCGGTCGGAATTATTGGGCCAGCCGCTGGAGATTATCGTGCCCGAAACTCACCGCCGCGTGCATGCGGAGAAAATGGCTGGCTACTTTGCCGAACCAAACCTGCGGGCCATGGGGATGGGGCTAGTTCTGTCAGGAAGAAGAAAAGACGGAACTCTATTTCCAATAGAGGTAGGATTGAACATCGCCCGAGTCGGCCACCGGGACATCGCAATCGCCTTTGTGACCGACATTACGAAAAAAAGGCGACTGGAGGAACAGTCAGCCGCACTGGAGACCCTGGTGGACCTTCACCAGCAGCTCTCCACGTCTAGCAGGAAAGAGGCCCCATCGAGCGACTGCGACCCACTGACCAACCTTGACACAAACGCGATGTTCTACCAGGAGTGGGAAAAGGCTAGTTCCGATCCGAAGGGGCTCTATGTCATCGTTTATTCCGTTCAGCGTATTCAGCAGATGAGCGCGCGGTACGGCAGCGCGATCGCGAATCGGATCCTGGTCTTTGCGAGCCAGTACATCGCAAATTCGCTCTACGGCGACAGTGACCTGCTCTTCCGGTGGGACGGCACGACGTTCGTGGCGCTGGTCAGGCGCGACGCCCTTCCTCCGCAGGTTCAACGCGAAGTCAGCGAGGCTTGCGGAAAGAGATTGGAATACTTAGTAGAGCACGCAGGTGGCAGCGCGCTGGTTATGATAGCGGTGCGGGCCAGGGTCTTGCGGGCTTCTCAGGTGGCCGTGGCGGAAATCGTCGCCGAGATTGAGCAAGTCGTCGCTGCCACGATGTGGACATCATAAAAGCCTATAAAAGCCCGTTGGGTTACGTCCGCCCAGCCAGTCGGTTTGTTTTCCCGCAGCTTCCATCCCTGCTTGTTTTTCGTAATCCCCTGCCAACCCTGTGCCGCGTGTGTTCTCGACTGAATCGGCTAGAGTTCTGCCCCACGTTGCGCCCAACTCTGTGGCGCCAGCCCCGTATCTACCCGATCCATGGTGATGCAGCTTTCCACCGGACACACCAGCCAGCACAAATTGCACCCCACACATTCCTGTTCGTCTACCTTCGGAATGCGCGCCGCGGGAGTATGTGCAGTGTCCACGGACACCACTGAGGGTGTTTGCGCCAGCCGCGCACGGCTCTCCGCCAGCAGTTGCTCCGGCGTGCCGGCGCCCTCTATGTGGATACACTGGTGCGCGCCATCCCAGCAGGCGACGTAACACAGGTCGCATCCGATACAAAGCTCGGCATGAATGCGCGCCACGATCTTATAATTCAGATCCAGGTGCTGCCACTCAGTCACTCGCGCGAGGCTAAGTCCGCGGAAATCGTCGAGCGTGTGGAATCCCTTTTCGTCCATCCAGTTACTCAAGCCCTCCGCCATGTCTTCGACGATGCGGTAGCCGTAATGCATCACCGCCGTACACACTTGCAGGCTGTGGCAGCCGAGCAGCAGAAACTCAGCCGCCTCGCGCCAGCCGGAAATGCCGCCGATGCCGGAGACCGGCAGCCCGCACTCCGCGTCGCCCGCGAGCTGCTGCACCATGTGCAGGGCGATGGGTTTCACGGCCGGGCCGCAGTAACCGCCGTGGCTGGATTTCCCGCCCACATCCGGCCGCGGCGTGAACGTATCCAGATCCACGCCCGTGATTGAGTTCAGCGTATTGATGGCAGACAGTCCGTCCGCCCCGCCCAACTTAGCGGCGCGCGCAATAGCCCGAATGTCCGCCACATTGGGCGTCAGCTTTACCAGCACAGGTGTGCGCGCCACTTCCTTGACCCACTCGGTGATCAGCTTGGCATACTCCGGCACCTGCCCCACGGCGCTGCCCATGCCGCGCTCGCTCATGCCGTGCGGGCAGCCGAAATTCAGCTCCAGCCCATCCGCGCCGGCATCCTCTGTGCGGCGCACGATCGCATGCCACGCCTCGCGCCGCGATTCCACCATTAGCGAAGCGATCACGGCGTGCTTCGGATAGCGCTTCTTGACCTCTGTTATCTCGCGCAGATTGGTCTCGATCGGGCGGTCGGTGATCAGTTCGATGTTATTCAGGCCCATCATGCGCTGGCCGTTCCAATCTACCGAGGAGTAACGCGACGACACGTTTACGATAGGTTCGCCTATGGTCTTCCAGACGGCGCCGCCCCAACCCGCGTCGAAAGCGCGAGCTACCTGGTCGCCGCAGTTGCTCGGCGGTCCCGAGGCCAGCCAGAAAGGGTTTGGAGATTGAATTCCGGCGAACCGGGTGGTGAGGTCAGCCATGCATGGGCTCCAGACTGTGCGCGATTCCCGCCGCCGCACGCTTGCCTTCCGCGACCGCGTCCACCACTTCGCGGCCTCCGTTCACGCAGTCGCCGCCCGCGAAGTATCGCGGATTGCTGGTCTGGCCGGTGGCCGGGTCCACCGCTACGCAGCCGCCCGCGAGCCGAATATCGCGGAACTGAGACAGGAAGTCGAGCAGCCGGGATTGTCCGATGGAAGGAATCACCATGTCGCATGCCAGGTGGAAATTGGATCCGTGAACCTGCTGCGGCTGGCGGCGGCCTTTGCGGTCGGGCGGCCCCAGTTCCATGCGCACGCATTCCACCGACTCGACTGCGGCATTGCTGCGATTGGGGCCGTGAATGGCCACCGGCTGCGTCAGCCAATGGAAGCGCACGCCCTCCCCTTTGGCCAGGTCGTATTCGAACTCAAAGGCGGGCATTTCCGTTTCGCTGCGGCGATAGAGCACGTGCACTTCCTCCGCGCCCAGCCTTAGCGCCGCGGTAGCAGCGTCGATGGCAGTGTTGCCGCCGCCGATCACCACTACGCGGCGGCCCACATGACCGCCTGCGTGCATCTTATATTCGGCGATGAAACGGAGCGCATCGATCACCCCCGGCAGCCCTTCACCCGGTATGCCTAGGGGTTGCGTGCGGCCCAGGCCCACGCCCAGGAAGACGATCTCGAACTGCTCTTCCATCTCTCTGATGCGCCACTCGCCGCCGATCTCGACGCTCAGCCGGAACTCCACTCCCAACGAACGCACCAGTTCGACCTCTTGCAGGCTGTCGGAAGGCCGCAGCTTGTACTCGGCCACCCCATAGGTATTGAGTCCGCCGGCCAGCGGGCGGCTATCGAAGATGGTGACTGCGAAGCCCTGCTGCCGCAGCATAGCCGCGCAGGCGAGTGACGCGGGGCCGGCGCCGATGCATGCCACGCGCCCTGGTTTCGCCGCTGCGGCCATCGGCAGCCGCCGGCCCGTGCCGTAGAAATAGTCCATGGCGTGGCGCTGCAGCCGTCCGATCTCGATGGGATGCTGGTTGTAGCGGTGCATCACGCAGGCGCCTTCGCACAACACATCCACAGGGCACACCCGCGCGCAGCTCAGCCCCAGGATATTCGCGTTCAGTATGGTCATCGCCGAGCCACCCGGATTGCCGCTGGCGATCTTCTTGATAAAGCCGGGGACGTCGATGTGCGTGGGACACGCGTTGGTACACGGCGCATCGAAACAGTAGAGGCAGCGGTTCGCCTCCACCAGCGCCTCGCGGCGTCCGAGCGGCGGATGGATCTCGGCAAAGCTGGCGGCGAATTCTCGCTCGTTGGCCATGAAGTTATGCAGTAGTCAGTGCGCCGTACATGTCCGGCCGGCGGTCGCGGAAGAATTGCCAGGTCTTCCGCACTTCGGCGATCAAGTCCAGATCCAGATCGGCCGTCAACACTTCATCGCGGTCGCGCGACGCCTGGGCGATAATCTGGCCGCGCGGATTGCAGAAGTAACTCGAGCCGTAGAATTCGCCGATATTCCAGGGAGCTTCCACGCCCACTCGGTTGATGGCGCCGATGTAATAGCCGTTGGCCACCGCGTGCGCCGGCTGTTCCAGCTTCCAAAGGTGCTCGCTCAATCCCGCGACGGTGGCGGAAGGATTGAAGACGATCTCCGCGCCATTGAGCCCCAACGCGCGCGCGCCCTCGGGAAAGTGGCGGTCATAACAGATGTAGACGCCGATGCGCGCCACGCCCACGTCGAAGACCGGATAGCCCAGGTTCCCCGGCCGGAAATAAAACTTCTCCCAAAAGCCGGGGGCCACGTGCGGGATGTGCGTTTTCCGATATTTGCCGAGGTAGACGCCCTCGGCCGAAATTACCGCAGCCGTGTTGTAGTAGACGCCTTCCTGCTCGCGTTCGTAGACCGGGACGATCAGGGCGATCTGGTGCTGGCGGGCGACGTCCTGCATCAACCGGATCGTGGGGCCGTCCGGCACGGGCTCTGTGAAATCGTACCAGCGCACCTGCTGCTCGGCGCAGAAATATGGGCCGTTGAACAACTCCTGCAGGCACACGATGCGCGCGCCGGCCTGGGCGGCCTGGCGGATGTAGCCCAGATGCTTGTCGGTCATGGCCCGCTTGATTTCCGGCAGCGGCAGATCCGGCGAGGCGTCCGTGTGCGCCTGGATGAGAGAACA
Organism: Bryobacteraceae bacterium; assembly: GCA_035511215.1. GTDB lineage: Bacteria > Acidobacteriota > Terriglobia > Bryobacterales > Bryobacteraceae > Bog-159. The sequence continues at coordinate 20,594 of DATKFU010000332.1, forward strand.
GCGGACGAGACGTGGCATGCGTGCGCTCCTGTCGATGGCATCATTATACCGTTGCGGACATGCTGAGGCGCGGGGCACTTCGGCGTTTTTAAGGCGGAGCCGCTTGGCGGCGCCCCGGTCTCGAATGGAAGCGAGGCCTACTGGGCGCCGTTCGCCGTGCGCACGATTATGGTAGAGTTTCAGCTATGAGAATCCTTCTCGTGGCGTTGCTCGCTATCACCAGCGCATTCGCCCAGAAAGTCTTCGTCGAATTCGACCCGGCCGCCAACTTCGCCAGGTATCGGACTTTTGCTATCCGGGATGGTTACCTGAACAGCCGGAACCCTCAACTGAATAGCGAGCTGGTCAAGAAGCGCATAGAAGCCGACATTGCGCGCGATCTCATCGCCAGGCGCCTGGTGCCGGTTTCCGGGCCGGGCCCAGCCGACCTTAACGTGGTATACACCTTCGGCGCGGCCCGCGAGTCGAAGGCGGAAGCCTATCCGGCGGGATGGCGGGGCTGGGGCACTGTCGTCGTAAGAGTGCCGTACGCCGAGGGTACGCTGGTCATCGATCTGCGCGACCCCACCACGCATTCCCTGGTCTGGCGCGCACGTGCCACCGTTGAGAAGAGCGATGCCCAGAAGATCGAAGGCAAGATCGACGATATGGTCGGGAAGTCCTTGAAGAAATATCCGCCAAAGGTGAAGTGATTACTGAGCCGCGACAGAATTGCGGGTTCCGGTGTCTCCTGCTCGCCTTGGACAGCCAGAGCCGACAACGCCAGTCGCCCGGTAATGGGTCTTGTGCCGGCTCGTACGATTCGAAAGCGTGCTGGGTGTTGCAAACGCTCCGACGATGATCGCAGGGACGCCAGGTTAAAGCTCGCATCCAATCCCACCCGGTACGCACCGCGCCTGAGTTACACTCGTGGGAGGAAGAATCGCGAATTGGCGGAGGGAATCGATGGCTGCTTCATCCACTGCGCTGTACGTCAAAAGAGCCGATCTCGAACTGAAGGACGACTTGGAGGTACACCTCACTTGTGCTGTCCAGATGTTTGACTTCAAAGACGGCAAGCCATTTTGGACAGAAAAGTTTTTTCCTGCGAACTCCAAAGTAAAGCTGAAGGTCAAGGAGTCGCAAGAGGCGCTCACGAAGGGCTTCAAATTCTACTACGTTCAGTCAGGAACGACATTCGGGTACATGCCAAAGGCGGCCTTCCACGATTTCGTGGCGGCCAAGTTCGGCGCTTCAAACTACACCGGCGTTTCCTACGGAGGCGACAAGTGGTTGAAAGACGGGCAAGGAAACTTCCATAGCTTTCCCATTGACAAGGAAGGGACTTGCCCTTGTTTCCGTTGCGGCCGCAAAGCGAACGACCACAAATTGTATGAGACAAATGACTTGGCCACCCTATTGGGCAAGCTAAATGACCTCCTGAGGAACTGCTGGGACAAGAAGACATTCACCGTAAGCGGCTTCATGTTAGGTGCGCTCCAGACCAAGGAGGGCGATTACGCGGTGGCATATTCGGGCAACCTTGGAATCAACAATGCCGCTATTTTCCGGGACTGCGCTGCACAACTTGACGGGAAACCTGTACTCGCCCCGCCGCTATCGGGCACGCGATACCTCTCGGACCATAAGACACCTCAAAAATATCCGGGCAATCTGGTCGACACCTGGACCTGTGCCGCCCCGCGCCTTGTGCAGTGGGCGTGGAGAGACCGCCAAACACCCTTCAACATGTCGGAGAAATGGTTCGGCCCGAAACTGGGCGAAACTGCGATCAACAAGCACTCGATCAAGTCATGTGATGACTGCCGGAAGGAACTGCCTTATATGCTGTGCGGACTGGCCGCCCGGCGAAATGGGCAGTAGCCGCACCTGGTTCCGTGCGAGCGGCGGGCAGTGATCGTGACGGCACGCGCCATAACCCGGCCTTGCCTTTTTTCGGCGGCACCTAGGACCATCAATCGCCGCCAACTAAATTCCGGCCCCATGACACGGCTAGTTGTCCGAAAGTGCGGCTACTAATGCACCTTTTGCGGTTGTGGTGAGCGGGTCCGCGGCCATCCGTATCTCGGATAGGTCTACGGGGAAATCGCTCGCACGCAGGGCCGTCTCGAACCGCTCCTTGAAACCCTTCGGTATGGCACTCCCTCCGCTCAGCACCAGCGGGATCGGCCGGGTCAGTTTGGGAACGTTGCGCGCGCTCTGGAACGCATTTCGCAGGCCAGTCACCAGCGTCTGGATCATGTCGTCGTAGTAGACGCTCAGAACCTGCTGCAGCTTATCCTCGAAGTGGCCGTTGAGATAGAACGACTGTTCCTTCAGAATGCGGATATGGTTCGGCCTCTCGCCGGTGACCGATGCCGCGCTGAATCGATGAAATCGCCGGCCTTCAGGATGCTGAAACTTAGAATCGGGACCGTTAGATAGGAGAGACACACGTTGCACAAGCCACCTCCGCAACTGATGCCTATACCCGTGTAGTTAGTGCTTTCCATCTCCGCATAGACCACGGCCAGGCCTTCGTTGATGGTGGTGGTGTCGTAACCTAAGTCGGAAAGGACCTGGCGGAGCGTCGCCTCATGATAGGTGAGGTTGTCCTCTGCTCCGAGGGGCGCGGCCGGAACCGTGAAGCACAGCTTCCCCCCCTTCTCCACTTTGCCTGTCAGCAAAGACGTGATTCCCGGATGAGCTTCACGCTATCCGGTTCATCGGGATTGAGGACGCCGTGGGTCATTGTCCGCCGGATGTCCTTATTCAGCAGGTCGGCAAATCGCTCGGATTCGTTGCCGTGGACGAGGATCTCAGACTCATCTACGGAGTGGGGCACGCCTTCCTTCTGGAGTGCGTTCTCTGTCATTTTCGAGTATGGAATCGAGACGAACGCGTTTAGCTGCGTAGCGTACTTGATCTCATGATTAGTCTGGCGGGCGGTCACGATCCGGCTGGTGCCGACATCGAGGCCGATCGGTTCGAAATTGGGTGTTTCAACTCGGCTCATGCTTAATTCTCCTCGTTTGCGCCGTCGTCCTGGAGGGCGGTTCTCGTCTCTTTGTACGTCTGCTGCAGAGTCTTTCGGTATTCGGCCATCGTCATGCCGCGTTCCGCGGCGCTTTCACGACTTCGCTTGTCGGCCAGAGCGATGCCTTTCCAAAGATCGGGGCCGGTGGATCTGACATAGGCGGGGTCGTATTCGAACCCGAAGAGGTAAAGTGCCGGGTTGGCAACCTCGTAATTGTTCGGAAGTCCGACCTCCTTGAACGGGAAACTGGTTCCCCAATCAGTGTGCCAGCCGATTCGCATATTGTAGGGATTCACAGAGACCTGCGCGTGCGTGATGCAGTTTCCCGCTGGCAGGTTGTACTTGCCGCGGAGCATCTCGATGAGGGCCCGCGCGGTGTGAACCTGCGGTTCGTTGATTGGTTGCTGGTCCGCCTGTGTCCGGGCTTCAAACGCCACGCCTAGGAAGCTCGCGTTCAGGTCCAGGTACAACCATTGCGAGTCCGCCCAGACGGAATTGCCGGCGTGATTCGCTGTATCCGACTCGACCACGATCCGATGCACGCGTCCAAAGCGGTCAATCAGGAAGTGATATGCCCGCTTGTTACGGACGTACGCCAGCAGCTCCTGGCCGATCCGCTTAAGGGCGGACTTCTGGCTGGCCTCAAACGGCGCCTGATCGCTCTCTGTTGTGTGGAAGACGATACCCGCGGGCCACGCACGGTGGGGTCCCAGTGTTTCGGACCCTCGCCTGATTAACGAATAGAAGCGAGGCTGATTGGAGATTTCCAGACCGTTTTCGACCCGCAGACCGTTGCTGTAGAGATCGTATTGGCTGGTTTGTTCGACGGGCCAAACGACTGGCCCGTCGGTAACCGTGTAGCGAACCGCCGCGGCGGACTCTTTGCGGGCCAGCGTCGTCCGGCTTAGGGCATAGGTTCCCAGGGGAACGATCACAATGATAAGCGCCAGGGAAACCGCCCAATTCCAAGCCAGAGCGGAGCTTCTGGCGGAACTGGAGGCACGACGCAGGTATCGTAAGCGCTGTATTGGGTCTCGGATTTTCTGCGCTCGCCGCTCGATCTTCGAGGCGCGAGCGAAAACCGTAAAGCGCCCAACCATTGGATCGTCTCACTACGACAAAAGCGCCCGGACGTCTATCGGAGGAGGCACCGAAGCCAATATCGGTTCAACCTCCCGCAGAGGATCTCGTCTAGGCGTACTAGGAATACTCCTAATTGGGGTATCCATTTCACTCAGGTGACCCCTACAGCTTGTGGCCGGCTTTCGGCAGCATCGGCATAGCATTTGACCATTGATCTGTAGGGCGCCGGTCCCACAATC
>DATKFU010000333.1:0-12947 GCA_035511215.1 Bryobacteraceae bacterium
CACCTGTTTCTGCCAGGTCTTGGCCCAATAGGCTTTGCCGCCGGTGCGGGTGGCGATGCGCCGGAAGACGCCGCTCGAAATGGGGTCCTTGTTGACCTCGTTAGTGGAGATCACATAAATGGGGATGCCTTCATCTTCGGCTACCGCGCGCACATCGTCGGGCGCGACCATGCTGGCGTTGTCCGGACCGTTCGAGAAAACGATTACGACCTTGCGGCCGGGCACTTTGGCCGCATCGCGCAGGGTGAGCAGCAGGGCGTTGTAAAGCGCCGTATCGTCTCCGGCCACGGATTTGCGCAGCCCGCCGATGGCATCGCCGCGGTCGCGCGTGAGGCCGGCGGCGCGGGAGAGGTTGCGGCTGAAGGTGTAGACCGCCACGGAATCGGCGCGGTCGAGGCCGCGCACGAAATCGGCGATGGCGTCTTCGGCGTACACAAACCCGCGGTACATGAAGTTGCTGGTGTCGAACAACACGAAGACGTTGGTGCCCACGAAAGCGTCGCTATGCAGGTCGATGCCGGGGTTGCCAGGCGCCTCGGCGGGTTCTCCGGCGACCAGCGCGCGCGTGCTGCCGTCTTCCAAAACCTGGACGGGAGGTTTGGTCCCCTCCGCGAAGGTGGCCATCTTTTGCAGGATGGTGTCTTCGTAGATTTTGAAATCCGTGTTCTTCAGGCCGTTGATATAGCGGTTATGGCTGTCGGTGACGGTGAAGCTGAGCACCACCATGTCCACTTTCACGCGGAACACCGGGCGCTGCGCATCCTGGGCTTTTAGCAAAGCAGTGCCCGCTGCCGCTCCGAGAAAACCTCGACGGGTTATGAGACGCATGAGTCCCCCTAGTTAGCTGGTAAAACCGAGGCGGCCTGCGAGGCCGCCGCAGGCTGCGAGCCTGCCCCACGAATATAGGTGGTAGTTCCCCTGTCTGCGTTAGCGAGTTGTGGTGGGGCCGCCTGCGCCAGGGCCTGCTGGCGCGTCTTGTTACGCACGTCGTCGCCCACGGCGCGCAGCGACCGCAGGACCGCGGGCCAGTCCTCCAGGTGCGAGGCGAAAATCCGCTCCACCAGTTTCTCGGTCCACTCCGGGATGCGCACATTGAGCTGCGAAGGCTGGACGTTGGTCTCGTCGGCCAGTTCGGCCCAGTAAAGCGTGTTGGACTCCCAGCTTTCGGCCAGAATGCGGCTGGAGTATCCCATCAAAGTCGGGAAAGTGCGCAGGTTGAGCAGCTCCGGCCGGTAAGAGTTGGCCAGCGTGGGCTTCGGCGTACCAAAGGCGGCAGAGATGGCCGCGTAGTTGATCTGTTTGGGCGACTGCGCGGCGAGGCGGCGGATCTCAGCCAACATGGGCGAGGGCTCGCGTTTGGCATTCGCTTCCGGCTTGACGTCCATACGGGACGCCAGCACAAACAGCTCCGAGGGCGTTACCTTGGTCAGCGCCCCCGGCAGATCGCCGTTTTCGAGCAATATAGCCACTTGTCCGACCCGCGCCGGGGCCGCTTGGGCGCTCAAGACACCGAGCACAGTCTGCCTGAGCGCGGGATCCAGCGTGGATTCGGCCAGTAGCGACTCCGCGTAGCGCATATGCAGCGCCACCCAATGCAACTGCGAAGGCGTGACGTTCCACCAGCGCGGGATCACGGCGCTGGCGATCATCTGCGGCACCAGATCGCCCCAGATCAACGCCTGGGTCTGCTCGGGCACCAGGAAGTTCTGTTCGGCCTCGGCCAGCGCGTAGGGCAGTCCGGCGAGCGAACCCACCAGCCGGCCGCCGCCATTCGAAGGCCAGCCCGAACCGAACACTTCCGTAGTGCGCCAAGTCCGGTTGGAGCTTTGCACACCCAGAAAATCGTGGCTGCGCACGAATACCGGATTGGTGTAAAGCACCTGCGCGCCGGGCGGCGCGTAATGGGCATAATTGTAAGCCACCAGCGTGTCGCGCAGGAACGGCGCCAGAAGGCCGCGCACATCCTTTACTTTCTCGCTCGAGAGTTTCTCGACGGCGGCGCGCAGGTTCAGCTTGCGCTCCGCATCGACGTGCTTATCCGTCCAGTAGCCAAAAGAGAGGGCGTTCTTCTCGCCGGGACTGAGAGCGGCGCGCGACAGGGGAATGTCGGCGATGCGGGATGACAGGCGGTTGACCAACGCCGTGTTCAGCTTCTCGCCGCACGCGAGCGAGTCCAGGTGATTCGCCAGATCGAAGATTTCGTCGAGGGGCACGATGTGCTGGGCTTCGAGGATGCGCATCATATCCTGCACGATCTGGGTGTGGGATTCGACGTCGCTGGGTTCGGCCGCGCCCGCCAGCAGGTCCAGGAGCCGGGCTTGCGGAGCGCCGCCCGGTTTCGAGCCTCCGGCGGCGAGCAGGAGCGTCACGCCGCCGCGTCCGGCGTCGAACAGCGTATGGCCGTCGTGCACGGCAGGGAAGGGGGTGAGAAGCGCCGCGAAAGTCTGGTCGGCTTTGTCCGCGGGCAGGCTCCCGGAGCGGGAAAGGATCTGCCAGAGTCCCACCAGGGACTGCATCATGCCGAGCGTGTCGGCGCGCAGTATGGGATCTTTCAGGCGGGTCACGTCATCCGCGGTATCGATGAACTGGGCGATGGACTTGTCGCTCACCGTGGCAGCGTCGTTGAAGATGGCGTACTGGCTGCCGTACACACGGTAGTTGCGCGCCAGCAGGTCCACGGTCTCTGGCGCCAGGGGTTTCGCCCGGTAACGATCCAGGTCGCTGAGCGCCATGAAGATCTTCAACGGCTCATTCTCCACGGATTTGCGCGAGAGGCCGAAGAGGGCCTCGAGCACGTCGTCGGCTTCCTTCCAGGCGCCGGCGGCGCGCGTGAGCTTGGCGTCGTACTTGCCCTGCGGATGATTCGCAAACAGGTCCTTCCAGACCTGGAGGTTGCCGGGAACGTGCAGGCGGCCATCGGGCTCGATCCACAAACGGGTAGTGAGCAGCATCATGTCCGCGTTGGAGCGGAAGACGGGGCGGGCGGGTCCGGGGCTGGTCACCTTGCCGCGGATAGCCATATAGAAACGCTGCATGCGGGCGGGCTCGGTAAGGTACTCGCGGACGGGACCGTTGATGCGCGCCAGCGCATCGAAGTAGCTGGCCATCCAGCCATCGTCCTTGGCGATCAGCTTGTCGAAAAACGCGGCGCCCGAATCCGGCGACGCGCCGGCCAGTTCCGTCCAGGCTGCCACGGTGCGCGGCGCGCCGGGAACCACGGCCTTGCCATTGCGCACTTCAAACATGCCGCCGAAGAAGTCCAGCACGTGCGCATAAGCTTTCAGGCGCGGCATCGGAATGTTCTTGCGGAACTCCTCGGCAGTTTCGCGATCGAGCTTGGAGATGCCCAGATACAGCCGGCATAGCGCCGGATCGGAGAGCAGCACGTCGAGGAAGCCGCTGCTTTCCTTTTCCTTGGCGGAGAGCCAATAGTCGGCGCCGAACAACACGGGCACATGCGCGGGATGGTAGTCGTAGGTGAAGGGGTGGTTGGTGCGGAGCGCCAGCTCCAGGGCGGGGAGCGGGAAGCCGGAATCGGTAGTGAGAAAGGCGCGGGTGGCGTTGACGGTTTCGAGCACCACTTCGCTGCCGCATCCGCCGCGCATGCGGAAGCCCAGAATGCGCAGCAGCTCGCCCGCGTTGGGCGCATCGCAATTCTCGATCTTGACGATCTTATCGGGGCCGGCCAGCTTCTCGATCTCGCGCGCCTGCGAGAGATAGCGATGGACGAGTTTGAGGTACTCGGTCTGTTCCAGAGCTTCGTTGCTGTGGGCCGCCTGGAACCCATTGGTGACCACATTGCGCGCCAGCGCGGGCAGCAGATCGTCGGGCTGGGCGTCGCTGGAGATGGCGGCCATGCGGCCGAACGAGTGCAGGGGGCCCGGTATTTCGACATACGAGTGGTCCGCGGCCGGCTTGTCCGGGGGCGTGGCCGGCATGGTGGAGCTGCCGCCAGCGCTCCTGAGGATCTCAAGGGAATGCAAGGCGCCGGACCGGTCTCCCTGCAACAAGGACAGTTGGGCCATACGCCGGGCCACGGCGGCGCGCTGCTGCCGTTGGGCGGGCCGGTCGAGCGCGGCCAGAAGTTTGCCGTAGGCATCGAGAGCGCCCGGATCGGCGTGGCAGTCGAGGAATTCCGCGTATTCGGTTAACGCGGCGACATCGCCCGGGGCGGTTTGCGCGGCATGCGCCATCAGCGCCCGCGCTCCCGCGCCGTCGCCGGATTCTTCCAGTTGCCGGGCCCGGTCCAGGGTCTGACTTCCCTGGAGGGTCGAAACAAGGACGAGCGGAAATACGATCAAGAGGGACTTCATGGTGGCTCCCGTATCTGTGGAGCTACTTTACCATGTCCGGCAGGCGTATGGTGACGGGATATTTATTTAGCTGGCGGGATGGGTGTAAACTTCACACCGGAGGATGTGTGCCCGGACTCCCGCATTTAACAATTCTCCGGTTGCTTCCGCGGTGTCCCCGGTGTTATGTTCGCTCCCGGTATCGAAATTCGCCCGGAGGGATATTTTCCATGCAACTCAAAGGTAGTGCCATATTGCGGAATTCCGCGTTCGTGCTGGCCGTCAGTTTTGCGGCATACGCGCAAACGCCCGTACTTATCACCCAACCGATTAACAACAACATTCTGTTTACCTTGGCCGGCAACACGCGGCCGGAAGCCAATGCGGCTAACGACCAGGGGCCAGTGCCGGACAACATGCCCATAACGCATATACTGTTGCAGTTGCAGCACTCCGCGCAACAGGAACAGAGCGTCGACAATCTGATCGATCAGCTTCACGATCCCAACTCAACGAATTATCATCAATGGCTTACGGTGTCGCAGTTCGGCCAGAGTTTCGGACTGGCGCAGCAGGATCTAACCACGATCGCGGGTTGGCTGCAGTCGCAGGGGTTCACGGTCAATTCGGTGTACCCCAATGGCATGCTGATGGATTTCTCCGGCACGGCCGGCCAGATCAAGACGGCCTTCCACACCGAGATTCACAACCTGATGGTGGATGGGACGCCGCACATCGCCAACATGAGCGACCCGCAGATTCCAGCGGCGCTGGCGCGGGCCATCGCGGGCATTGTGTCGCTGCATAATTTCTGGCCGCATCCGATGTTCAGCCCGCGCGGCGACTACACCTTTACCAACGGCGACGGGTTCACGGAGTACGCGGTGGTGCCCGGAGACCTGGCAACCATTTACAATTTGAGTCCCCTGTTCAAGGCCGGGACGGTGGGCACCAGCCAGACGGTGGTGGTGGTGGAGGACAGCAACCTCTATTCGACGGCCGACTGGACCAACTTTCGCACGACGTTCGGCCTGAGCGCATACACAGGAGGCAAGCTGACCGAGGTACACCCGGCGTCCACGGGCACCAACAACTGCACCAGTCCGGGCGTTAACGGCGACTCGATCGAGGCGGCCGTCGATGCCGAATACGCGAGCGCCGCGGCGCCCAACGCGACGATCGAGGTAGCTACCTGCGCGGACACCAGCACCACCTTCGGCGGGTTGATCGCGATTGAGAACCTGGTGAACGCGAGCACTAAGGCGCCGCCGGTGATCAGCGTGAGCTATGGCGAGTGCGAAGCGCTCAACGGGGCCAGCAGCAACGCCGCCTTCAATTCGGCTTATCAGCAAGCGGTGACCGAGGGCGTTTCGGTTTTCGTGGCGGCGGGCGACGATGGGGCGGCGGCATGCGACCGCTTCGTTTCGGCGGCCACCCACGGTATCGGGATCACCGGATGGGGCGACACGCCCTACAACGTGGCGGTGGGCGGAACGGATTTCGGCGATACCTATGCGGGAACCAATTCGACCTATTGGAGATCGACCAACTCGAAGTCCTACGAATCGGCCATTTCATACGTTCCCGAGATCCCGTGGAACGACTCGTGCGCCAGCGTATTGGTGGCAACGATTGAAGGCTTCACGACCACTTATGGCAGCAGCGGATTTTGTAACAGCTCGACCGGGGAGGCCGACTTCCTGACGACGGTGGCCGGCGGCGGAGGGCCCAGCGAATGCGCCACGGGTGCGCCGTCGAAATCCGGAGTGGTGAGCGGGTCCTGCAAAGGGTACGCTAGGCCGTCCTGGCAAACGGGCGTAGTGGGCCTTCCGGCAAACAAGGTTCGTAACATTCCGGATGTCTCCTTGTTTGCGGCAAACGGCCTGTGGGGTCACTATTACCCCATATGCTACTCGGACGTCTCGAATGGCGGAGCGTCCTGCGCCGGAGCGCCGGACACGTGGGCCGGTGCCGGCGGGACGTCGTTCTCCTCGCCGATCATGGCGGGCATCCAGGCGCTGGTCAATCAGGCAAATGGCGGCCGGCAGGGCAATCCGAATGTGGTTTATTACAAGCTCGCGGCGAGCGAGTATGGGACCACGGGCAATGCAGCGTGCAGTTCGACGCTGGGCAACGCAGCGGCCAGCACCTGCACTTTCTACGACGTCACGCAGGGCGATATGGACCTCAACTGCACCGGCACGGTTGACTGCTACCTTCCGTCCGGGACCAACGGAGTGCTTTCGACTTCGGACAGCTCCTACTTGCCGGCGTTCGGGACCACGACCGGATGGGACTACGCTACGGGAATCGGCACGGTTAATGCCAATAATCTGGTGACCAACTGGAAGAGCGTGGCACCGTAAGGGGCGATTATCGTGGGTGGTGGGGGCTACTCATACAGTAGCCCCTCTGTTGACCCTCTACCCGGGGCAAAGCGCCTGCTTTCGCGGGTTGGGCGGCCTGCGAGGCCGCTGCAGGCTGCGAGCCTGCCCCACTGAAAGGCCAGCGCAGGCGATCAGAAATCGTCGATTATCCAGACGTTCGACGACGTGGTCCAGCGCAGGAACGCGAGATGCTTCCCGTCCGGCGACGGCGTCCCCCACGTATCCTGACCATCCAAGGCTTGTTCATAAAGTACCTGCGACTCACCCGCCGGACTCACATGCAGCAGGTACTCTCCATTGGCGGGCGTGGTACTTGACACATACCATCCCTTTCCGCTGGCGGTCCAGAAGAGAACTTCCAATCCTTTCCGGCCTGGCACCTGGACCTCCGAAGCACTGCCGCCATTGAGCGAGATACGCCGAATTCGATTGCCGATCCCGTTAGGATCCACCGCGGCGATTTCCGATCCGTCCGGCGAAAGTTGGAAGCTAGGGGACAGGCGCGAGTCGAATTCCATGTGGCTGATTTCGGCGCCTTGCCGCTTGGCATGGTCGAAGCGGTAGAACGTCAGCACCTTGCCCTTAAGGCAGGCGAGCACGCATATTTCAGGCCGCTCGGAGGCGCAACCGACGTCGATTCCCGCGTCCCGGATCACATCGCTGGACGCCCCTCCGTTCGCCGGTATGCGGCGGATGGCCAAAGGCCGGTTCCAGGACAAGGATTTGCCGGCCGGCACCGAGCGGAAGTAAATCCACGGGCCGCCGAAGCGGGGGAACAGGGCATCTTGGGAATCCATGCTGAGCAACTCCGGGACGGTTTGAAGACCTGGTACCTACCGTTGCGATTGGAGGAATAAACCACCGCCTGGCCGTCGGGTGTCCAGAATGCCGGGTAGTCGTCGCTCTCGTCCAGAGTCAACCGGCGGATATTTGCCAGTTCGGTCTCTCCGGCCCGCAGGTCCCCCACGTAAACGTCCGCCTGCCACCTTCCGTTCAACAAAGCGACCTGTTTGCCGTCCGCGGTGGCTGAGATTCCCGAAATGCTAAAGTTCGTCCAGTCCGTGAGCTTGCGGGGCGGTCCCGCGGGCTTCCCCAGGGCTGGATCCACCGGCAGTTCCCATAAGTTTGTGAAGTTCTGGGGGCCTTCCGCCGCGGCGAAGATCAGTCTTCCAGGCGGCAGCAAGCGGAAGGACCGGGCGCCAGCGTCCGACAGCACGACAGTGCGGCTGCCACCTTTCACGTCGCACGTTTCCAGCGTGATAGTCTCCTGCTCTTTTTCCCAATGTACGCGCACGAACCACACTCTTCCGCCGTTGGGCGACCAGGACACCGGGTATAGCTTGTCGGGCGCCGCGGCGGTAAGGATGCGCCGCGCATTCTCGCCGTTCCCGTCCATCAGCCAAAGCTCGCGGATGCTTCTGTCCGCGTACACGACGCGGGCGCCGTCCGGCGAAACTGCCGCGTTCATCGCATCCTCGCGCAGAGGACTCAGCTTTCCGCTTAGGATGGAGAGCACAAAAAGGGCATGCAAATCGTTAACTGTCTCGCCGACTATCAGCCGGGTTGCATCGGGATACCAGATAAGCCTGCCCGGAGCAACGCCGGGTCCGAGGGGGATGGAACGGGTCTCGCCGGACGGCAACGCCTGTATGGTGATCGATTGTCTGTCGGTATAGGCGAGATATTTGCCATTCGGCGAAATGGCGTACGAGGCCACCGGATTTTCGGCGGCGTTGGCCGTCACCCGATGTGGCAAGGGGATGGGCCTGTTCCGCTCGCGGCGCGCTCCGCCGGGAAAAACGATCAGCGCCGCGATGGCGGCGGCTCCAACCACGGCGCCCATGATGAACCATCGGCTGCGCCAGCGGTTCGGATGCCTCACCTTCCCGGCGGCCTGAGGCTGGCTGGGCACCGCCTCGGGCAGGCGGGCCGGCCCGTTGGTCGAAATCGCCGGCGCGCCCGAAACCGGCGGGATGGCGATTAGTTCGACTTGCGCCGCAAGCGTAGCCGCGTCCGGGAACCGTGACGATGAGTTTGTTCCCGGTTGACGACTGCGCCGACAGAGCTTTTCTCAGCAGGAAAACGCTCTGTGTAAGGTTGCTTTCCTCAACGATAGTGTCGCCCCAGACCGCCTTCATCAGTTCATCTTTCGGCAGCAACCGCTGAGAGTTGCGGGCCATGTACAGGAGCAGATCAAAGGCTCGCGAAGGGATCGCAATGGGCTTGCCGGCGAGCGCGAAGACACGGTTCGCGGGGTCTATCTCAAACTCTTCGAACCGGTACAAAGTATTGATTTCAAGACCCATACGCCGGATTGAGAACTAATTGAGAACCAATTGAGGAGGCGCTTGAGGACGCACCTGCAAGGTACGTGGTTTTATGGACCGGTAGCGGGCGCGATTGTGCGGGAGAGCACGCCATCTGTCAATTGTACCGAAGCGTGGCGGCGACGGGGATCTCGATAGGCATGATCGAACCGGAAAAAAAGGAGATAACTGAAAATGAAACTCAAAACGAACACTTTCGCACACACGGCCACGCGCGTGGCCCCTCTTTCACTCGGGGCCGTTTCGCTGGCCGCCGTGGCCATGGCTTGGATGCCGCAGACGATGGGAGCACAGACACCACCGCCAGCGAATGGGGTGCTCGACAACTTTGCGACCGGTGGGGGCAAGGTCGCGGCTACTTCGGGCATTCAGACCGTCACTCAGACCGGCTCAGGGATTTTCGGCGGGAGCCGGTACATTCAGCTCTCGGTCAACACCGCCGACCCGTACCAGCAGCCCGTTCAGGTACAGGTCCGGCCCAGCAACAGCGCGAGCGATCCGTCCTCGTTGCTCTGGTCGATCGGCTACGGGGCCACTCCGCGCATCGACCTGGAGTATGGCAATCCGCCGAGCGCTCCGCTCAACCTTAACCTTACCGGTTACGACCGGCTCCGAGTCAATTTTGGCGGGTTGACCGGTCCCCTCAACTTCAACATCGAGGCGTATGATATCAACGGTGTAGGCGGTATTTGCGGCCTCAACCTGGTGGCGTCGGGCGGCAACGGTGAAGCGAACGCATTCACCGTGGACTTTCCTTTTAGTCTTTTCGCGGTGGCCACACTCGGCGGCGGTACGATTGACTGGGGCAACATCGAATTTTTCGACATCATCTTCCAGGGTGGGTCCAATTTGGCGATCACGAAGTTCTTGGCTATTCCCACTACGTCCACGGAACCGCTTAGCCCGAATGTGTGCGCGGCACCTGCGACTTAGCCGCGGTTCTGACCGAACATCGGAAAAAAAGGAGATCACGAACATGAAACTCAAAACGAACGTTTTCGCACTCAGGGCCACGCGTGGCCCATCTAGCACACGGGGCCGGTTTCCTGGCCGTGGTGGCAATGGCTTTGATGCCGCAGACGATGCGGGCACAGGAGAATCCCCTGGTGCTCGATAACTTTCAAACCGGAGCGGGTAAGATCCAGGCCACTTCGGGCACTCAAAGCGTCACCCAGACCGGCTCGGGGATCGTGGGCGGCGGCCGATCCATTTCTATCGTCTACAATCCCGCCGCCCCCAGCCAATTCGGGCAGCCCTCGACGCTGCAGGTGCGGCCCAGCGCGGACCCCAAGGTGCTACCTCCGGCACTGATCTGGTCTAACGGCTTCGACGCAGTCCCGGGGATTGAGGTGGAATATGCTGGTCCAAACGCTGACACCCCGCTGGGCCTCAACCTGACCAATTACGACCGGTTCCGCCTCAGCTTCGAGGGGCTCTCTGGCAGCATCGTGCTCACGGCAGAGGTGTGGTATGGAGGCAGTTTTAACTTCTACGGATACCAGTCCTGCGGCCTGCCGGCGTCCAACATCCCTTTCACCGTCGACATTCCTTTTTCAGCATTCAATCCCGGCCTGTCTCCGATAACCTGGAGCGATCTCGACGGACTCTTCTTCGAGCTCACGGAAGGAGCCAGTCCCTTGAATTCGCCTAATTCTGGCGATCACGGGTTTCTACGCCCTTCCGGCCCCGGACCCGGCGGGCACGGTCACGTGCGGCCCTCCCGCCACTTAGGGAGGCTGAGGGATATGGCCGGGTAAAGTGGGCTGGGGAGATTGCTATGAAACACTGCCGAATATTCCTGTTCGTTGCTACCTTCTGTTTGTCGCTGGTCCAACTGACCCTTGCACAGACATCCAGTGAATCTGTTACCGCCCTGCCCCGGCTGATCCGCTTCGGCGGCACCGTCAAGGACCTCAGCGGTAGCCCGCTGCCCGGCGTAGCCGGCATTACTTTTGCCCTGTACTCCGAACAGACCGGCGGCGCGGCACTCTGGATGGAGACGCAGAACGTCACCGCCGATAGCAACGGCCACTACACGGCTTTGCTGGGCTCCACCAAATCCGAAGGCCTTCCGGCCGAGCTGTTCAATTCCGAGCAGGCCCGCTGGGTGGGGGTGCAGGTGCAAGGGCAGGCTGAGCGGCCGCGGGTGCTGCTCGTGAGCGCCCCATACGCACTGAAGGCCGGAGATGCGGAGACCATCGGAGGGCTGCCGCCTTCGGCCTTCGTGCTGGCGGCGCCGCCGGCCAGCGGCTCGGCTACTGCGAGCGGTTCCGGCGTCATCGCGGCGGGGAGCAGGGATGTGGCGCCGGCGACCGCCACCGATGTGACCACCACCGGCGGCACGGCCAACTATCTGCCGTTCTTCACCGGAGCCTCGACGATACTGGATTCGGTGGTGTACCAGACCGGAACGGGCAGCGCGACCAGGATCGGTATCAATACGAGTACCCCAGCAGCCACACTGGATGTGAAGGGCACAGCCATTGTGAGGAGTACACTGACGCTGCCGGCCGCGGGCACCGCCTCAGCCGCAGCGGGCGCCAACTCGGAACCGTTGAATCTGGCGGCTTCGGTGTTCAACAGCGGCACCAGCACGGCGGTGCCACAAACGTTTCAGCTAAGAGCGGAACCGGTGGGCAACGACACCGCGACGGCCGGCAGCGCCTTGAGCCTGCTCTACGGGTCGGGCGCCAGCGCGCCCGCCGAGACCGGGCTGCAGATCGCCAGCAATGGCCTGATCACCTTTGCTGTAGGGCAGGCGTTTCCGGGCACCGGCGCCGGCACGGTGACCAGCGTCGGCAGCGGAACAGGATTAACGGGCGGCCCGATCACGGGCAGCGGAACGTTGAGCCTCGCGGCCAATGCCTGCGCATCGGGCAACGCTTTGACCGCGTTGCCGTTCGCTTGCTCGGCGTTCGCCACGCTGGGGGCCAATGTCTTCGGCGGCAGCCAAGCCGTGAACGGCAGCGTGAGCGCGTCGGGACAGTTTGTATCGACGGCGGCGATCGGCACGGCGCCCCTGCAGGTGGCGTCGACCACGCTGGTGGCCAATCTGAACGCCAGCTTTCTGGGCGGACTGGCTGCCTCCAGCTTCCAGCCTGCCGGCAGCTATGCCACGCTGGGCGCGAACAATTTCAGTGGCAATCAGAGCATCACAGGCAACTTGACCGCCACCGGATCGGTCACCACCGGGTCGGACTCCACCTTCTCCGGGCTGACGCTGCCGTCGCTTTTTGCGGCCAGCGCCTCAGGGGGCCAAATCTCGCATTCGTTGGACTTGGCGGCGTCGTCCTACGACAGCACTACCAGCGCGGCGGTGAACCAGACCTTCAAATGGCAGGCGGAGCCGTTGGGCAACGACACCGCCAATCCCGGCGGATCGCTGAACCTGCTCTTCTACTCCGGGACCAACTCTCCGGTGGAAACCGGCCTCAGTTTGGCCAGCAACGGCCGGATCACCTTCGCCACCGGACAGACTTTTCCAGGCACCGGCGCCGGCACGGTGACCAGCGTCGGCAGCGGAGCAGGATTAACGGGAGGTCCGATCACCGGAAGCGGGACGTTGAGCCTGGCATCCAATGCCTGCGCCTCGGGCAGTGCATTGAGTGGGCTGCCGTTCACTTGCACGCCGTTCGCCACGCTGGGGGCCAACACCTTCACCGGCAATCAAACGGTGAGCGGCACGGTTACGGCTACATCTTTCTCCGGCAGCGGCGTTGCGCTGACCAACGTCACCGCGTCCAACTCCAATGAACTTGGAGGTCTGGCGCCCAGCGCCTTTGCGCAGTTGGCGGCGGCCAACGCTTTCACGCAGGGCGCATTCTTTTTCGGATCGGTCTCGAGCATCGTGCCCACCGCGGGCGCGACTGCCGTCTACGGCTCTGCCACCGAGGGTAGCCCTACCATCGGCGTCAAGGGCATTTCATCGGGTACCGACAGCA
>DATKFU010000334.1:0-3364 GCA_035511215.1 Bryobacteraceae bacterium
GGGGGAGGGACGGTAACGCTCGACCAGGGTATGGCGATTACCGAGCAGGAGGCTTGGTTGAAGCGCCCCGCTTCAGCCAGCGCTCCCATCGAAGTGCGCGTGCCGGTATACATCAAGGAAATCGTGGAGCAGTTGGTTTTCCTGGCGCGCGAGGACAAGCGCGTCGATAAGCGCTCGGGCGTTTCGCAGCGGCTGCCCATTTCGGTGCTGGAGAACGTAGTGTCGAACGCGGAGCGGCGGGCGTTGAAGAGCAAGGAGCAGGTGGCCGTACCGCGCGTGCTGGATATCTACTCCGCCCTGCCGTCGATCACCGGCAAGATGGAGTTGGAGTACGAGGGCGAGCTGAAGGGCGGCGACGCAGTAGCGCGCGAATTGATTCGCGTGGCCGTAGGCAAGGTTTACGACAAATACTTCGAAGGCGCCAACGTGGCGCAAATCGTGCAATGGTTCGATTTGGGCGGCTCGCTGAAGCTCGACGAGAGTCAAGGCGCGGAGGCGATGGTGCAGGCGTTGGGATCCATCCAGGGCCTGATGGAAAAGCTGAAGGGGCTGAAGATTGCCGCCAACGAGCCGGATGCTGTGCGCGCGTCGGCCGCGGAGTTTGTGCTGGAGGGGCTGTACGCGCACCGGCGCATCAGCCGCAATGAGGAGCGCGAATTCGGCGCGGGCGAGCGCAAGCGCGAAGGGCCGCGGGACGAAGGCCCTGGTCCCCAGCGTCCGAACATGCGCCGCCAGTATAACTAGAGCCTCTTCGCATGCTTGTTCTTCTTATCGGCGTTCATCGGCGGCCATTAAAGGTTTTCAAGGTTTGAGCGATGCGCCGGCAAGTGCTAAATGGCCGCCGATGAACGCCCATGAACACCAATGAACGCCGATGAAGATCAAATATTCCAAGTACACCGGTGAAGACTTCGGCATAAGCGCCGAAGACCTTCTCCAAGCCTTGTCCGACTTCCTTCTGCAAAGCGGCTTCAACACCCAATACATGCCCTTCAGCGAATGGAACGAACATACGCTGGAAGATCTGAAAAAGGCCATCCAACAAGCTCTCGAGCAGGGCGACCTGTTCGACAACGAAAGCATGCGCGAGATGATGGAGCGCCTGCAAAACCTCACACCCGAACAAATGCAAAAGCTGCTCGACAATCTGGTGCAAAAGATGATCGACGAAGGCCAGATCACCGTCCAGCAGCCGGGCAGTGAACCACCCGGCGCGCCCGGCGCGGGCAACGGTCCGGATAGTAAAGTGCGCTTCGAAGTCACCGATAAGTCGCTCGATTTTCTGGGCTTCAAGACGCTGAAGGACCTGCTCGGATCGCTTGGAAAATCCAGCTTCGGGCGACACGACACGCGCGATTTGGCTACGGGCATCGAGGCGTCGGGTTCATCGAAGCAATATGAATTCGGCGACACGCTCAATCTGGACATCAGCGAGACCCTGTTTTCGGCGATCCGGCGCGAAGGCGCCAAGGTGCCGATTGAAATGGAATACAGCGACCTGCACGTGCATCAGTGCGAATACCAGAGTTCCTGCGCGACCGTGCTGATGCTGGATTGCAGCCACAGCATGATCCTGTACGGCGAGGACCGCTTCACGCCGGCCAAGAAAGTTGCGCTGGCGCTGGCCCACTTGATCCGCACCCAGTATCCCGGCGACAGCCTGCGCTGCGTGCTGTTCCACGATTCGGCCGAGGAACTGGCCGTCAGCCAGCTCGCGCGCGTGCAGGTGGGACCGTATTACACCAACACGCGCGACGGCCTGATTCTGGCGCAGCGGCTGCTGGCGCAGGAACGCAAGGATATGCGCCAGATCGTGATGATCACGGACGGCAAGCCCAGCTGTCTCACGCTCGAAGACGGGCGCGTTTACAAGAATGCGTTCGGGCTCGACCCCCTCGTAATCAGCCGCACGCTGGAGGAAGTCAACCGTTGTAAGAAGCAGGGGATACTGATCAACACGTTCATGCTGGCCAGCGACTATGGGTTAGTCAACTTCGTACAGAAAGTAACTGAAATCTGCCGTGGCAAAGCCTACTTCACCACACCTTACACGCTGGGCCAGTACCTGCTAATGGATTACATGAACCGCAAGACCCGCACGATTCACTGACGCAACCGCAGCCAGAACATGAAGCGCATATTATTTGGACTCGCCGTCTGCCCGCTGTTGGCGATGGGCCAGAGTCCCGCGATCTCCCCTGGGGGCGTAGTGAATGCCGCCAGTTACGCGACCGGCACGAACATCGATAGCAAGGGAGTGGTCTTCCCCACTCTGCCCGGCGGCGCCATCGCTTCCATCTTCGGGACGAATCTGGCGGCCTCCCCACAAACGGCGCAGAACACCCCGCTCCCCAGGCAGCTCGCCGGAACCTCCGTCAGTGTAAACGGGATTGCCGCGCCGCTGTTCTATGTCTCTCCCGCCCAGATCAATTTTCAGATGCCTTCGTCGGCCGATACCACGCCGGGCGCGAGCGCTGCTGCCGGAATCGTGGTATCTACCGCGGCGGGTACCAGCGACCCATACGTGGACATCGCTTCGGGACTGAATGCCGTGCCGGGCATCTTCACGGCCAACGCCAGCGGCTGCGGACAGGGAACCGTGCTCGTCGTGAGCGCGGACGGCAGCACTTCGCTCAATTCACCCACTAACAGCGCCTCGCCGGGAGACTATATCTCGATTTACGGCACCGGCAATGGCCTGGTTTCCAACCCGCCAGCCGATGGCGTCCCGGCGCCGTCCAGCCCCCTGGCAACCGCGTCTGACGTCGGGATTCCATTATTCGACTTCGCCGGAGCCGGCGGCGGCGTCGCTTGGGCGGGACGCGCGCCCGGTTTTGTGGGTCTCGACCAGTTCAACTACCAGGTCCCGGAAACGGCCCGCCAAGGGTGCGCCGTGCCGCTACAGATCGTCAACAGCAACATAAGCCAGCCGGTGACTATGAGCATTGCGAGCGGCGGCGGGACTTGTGCCGATCCACCCGTGCAGGGCTACGGCGAAATCACGTGGGTGAAGACGTTCACCACTACCGCCGCCGGCACTACTTCCACAGCCGAGACCGATCAACTCGGCGTCTCGTTGCAGGCTTCACCCGGAAAACAGGCGCCCGCGCCGGTAGTCTACACGGAGGGCGGCATCCTTCCTCCTGCCTATACCTACTACGGCCCTGCGTGTCCGATTCCGGGGTATAGTAGCCTGGACGCGGGCGCGGTCACTCTTCAGGGTCCCGGGCTGTCGGCAACGCCGGCCAAGACTGTGCAACTCCAGGGCGGCACGGTGCTCGCATTCCTACCCCTGCCCGCCGCCGGGCTGAGTCCGGTACCGGCCTTCGAGTCGGGGCAGGCCGGCGGACTCTCCCCCCTTCCC
>DATKFU010000335.1:0-18765 GCA_035511215.1 Bryobacteraceae bacterium
AGCTCAACGCCAATGGGTCAAGGACTTGATCGGGGAAGGCTATACGGGAACGTCAGCTTGGGGACTGAGGTCGTGATCTCCATCGGGGGCAGTCCTGTTCACTTGAAATAATTCCGAATGGTGCGGGGGCTTCTTTTATGCCAGACAACTCGAAACGAACACCGCTTCAGAATCTCGCTCATATCATCCGGCGTCGGCAGTTGAAATTCGGAAATGAGACGGTGAAGCTGGCGAATAGGGCGTTGTCGGATGTGAAGCCGGTGCCGCGCAAGGATAGGCGCGGGGATTGGTTGATGTGAAGGTCACCCGAGGGGAGAGGATTTATGGTGCGGCCAAGAGGACTTGAACCTCCACACCGTTTCCAGTACATGCACCTCAAGCATGCGCGTCTGCCAATTCCGCCATGGCCGCAAGAAAAAATCGAGCTATTTGAACTCCCACTGCAAAAACCTTCTAAACCTCTGATTCCGAGGCCACTCTAACTTTAACCTCAAGCTAGTGCGTCTGCCAATTCCGCCACCTCCGCAGGGGGCGCTACTTCTTCGGTGGGGCCGGTGGCACGGGGGCCGGCGGGCGGGTGGTAGGAAGCGGTAAAGTCACCGTCTTGCCGCCCGGGAGTTGCACGCTGGGCCCCTTCGCCGGAGCGGGCGACTTGGCTGGCGCCGTCTGGGTGCCGGCGGGCGCGCTATCCAGAACCGTCTTCGCACCGGTGTTCGACCCGCGCGTGGCCAGGATGGAAAGCGATAGCGATGTGATCATGAACACGATAGCCGACGCCGTGGTGGCCTTTGAAAGGAGGGTGGCCGAACCTCTCGGACCGAAGGCGGTCTGGGAGCCCATGCCGCCAAACGCTCCCGCCAGATCGGCAGCCTTCCCGCTTTGCAGCAGCACCACAATGATCAGGAAGATGCAAACTATTACATGAACGATCGTCAAAAGAATCAACATCACGCTCTCATAGTATACATCAGACCGCGCGGGCCTTGCGGACCGGGCGGCCAGCCTCGGCGCGGGCCGGTTTTTTCATGGCTTGCGCGAGCCGGCGCACCTGGTCGCTGACGCACACCAGAAACATGGGCTGGCGCGCATTTTTCAGCAAATCGACAATGCGGTCAGGCGCCTCTTCCAAGTAGATGGATTTGCCGTCGGTGAGCAGATGGGTTTCCGATTCGCTCTTGAGGGCGTCGCTGAGGCGCTTGCCCATGTCCTTCTGCAGGAAGCGCAGCACCCGACGGATTTTCTGGAGTGAAAAACCCTTCCGCCGCAACTCGGCGATAACGGAAACTTCCAGAACCTCCTGGGCCAGGTAAACGCGTTTATGACCGTCCTGGCGCGGAGAAACGACACTGCGTTCGTCCCACCACTGCAACTGGCGCAGGCTGACGCCACAGATACGGGCTACCTCGGTACTCGTGTATTGGTCGCTGCCTGGTAGAGCCGCAGGCCGTGTTTTTTTTGTTTTGAACATTTTGCCCCGCTTTCGGTTTGGAAAAAACAGCCGCCATTCTGGATTGTACTTTAGTCGTGAGCGGTGTCAATAGGCAATTGTAGATCTTTTGGGGGGGCGGTGGGCGAGACAGGCCAGGAGGCCGGTTCCACTGTGCTAATATAAGGGTTTCCCAACCTGAGGTTTTCGTGGCCAGAATCACCCGTAAAGAGTTGAAGACCGACAAGTTTGCGCTCGAAGTGGGGCACACAGTCGATTTTTTCGAAGAACACCACACTGAGATCGTCCGCTACGGAGCGGCGGCGCTTGTGGTCATCGCAATCGTCGTTCTCATTTTTGTGTACCGGAGCCATCAGCACATGATCCGCCAGCAGGCGCTGTCGAGAGCTATCCAGGTGCAGGAAGCACCCGTAGGACAGGGGTCTCCGGGAGCGCCTCTCACCTTCCCCACCCAGGAAGCCAAGGATAAGGAAGCCATCAAGGTATTCAGCGAACTGGCAGCCAAATATTCCGGAACGGACGAAGGCTACATCGCGGAATATT
Source organism: Bryobacteraceae bacterium (assembly GCA_035511215.1). Classification (GTDB taxonomy): domain Bacteria; phylum Acidobacteriota; class Terriglobia; order Bryobacterales; family Bryobacteraceae; genus Bog-159. The sequence continues at coordinate 1,991 of DATKFU010000335.1, forward strand.
ATTTGGGTTGTATCGCCGCCGATCAAGGCAAGTTGGGCGAGGCAGATAAACGCTTCAGTTCGGTCGCCGATTCCGCCGGCAAACAGTATGCGTCTCTGGCCAAGCTTTCGCTCGGCCAACTCTACTTCGCCGAAGGCAAGCCCGGTCCCGGCGAGAAGATGCTGCGCTCGCTGATGGATCACCCCACGGTATTCGTCTCCAAGGACCAGGCGACGGTGGTGCTGGCAAAGGTTCTGGCGCCCAGCAATCCCGTCGAGGCGCGGAAGCTGCTGGATCCGCTGCGCGCCAAGCCCGGTGCGATAAGCCAGACCGCCATCCAGGCTTACGGCGACCTGCCGCCCCAATAGGCCGGGCACGCCATGCTCGGGCATCTCCGGTTTCCGGTGGAGCGCAGCGGAGGGCGGCGTTACCCGGAATCCGCGCATCCCTACCGTAACGCGTTTCAGCGCGACCGCGACCGCATCGTGCACGCGCGCGCCTTCCGCCGCCTGGAGGCGAAGACGCAGGTATTTACACCGGGTCTCTGCGACCACTTCCGAAACCGTCTCACGCACACCATCGAAGTCGCCCAGATCGCACGCACGGTGGCAGCCGTGCTGGCGCTCGACGAGGATCTAACCGAGGCGCTGGCGCTGGCCCACGACATCGGCCATCCGCCCTTCTCACACGCCGGCGAGGACGCGCTGGACGGCCAGATGAGGCGATTCGGGGCGCGCTTCGATCACAACCTGCACGCCGTACGCATCGTAGAGATCTTCGAGCAGCGCTACGCCCGATTCCCGGGGCTGAACCTATCGTTCGAAGTGCGCGAAGGCATCGCGAAACATTCGCGCGATTTCGGCCCCGGTGAGAATCCCGATCTGGAGGAATATCTGCCGGGCTTACGGCCTCCCCTGGAGGCCCAGCTGATCGACCTGGCGGATGAGATCGCCTACAACACCGCCGACCTGGACGATGCCGTGGCCGCGGGCCTGGTGCGACCCGAAGAGGTGGCCGCCGAGTCGCCGTACTACAAGGAACTCCACGAGGCGGCCGAACAGCAGTTCCCCGGAGCGCCGGAGAGCGCACGCTTCCACGAGACGCTGCGCTGCCTGATCGATGCACTGGTATCCGGTCTGATCAACGGCACCGTACGCCGCGCTTCGGAAGCCGGACTCGAGACAGTGGAGGATGTGCGCCGGCATCCGGCGCGGCTGGCCGCTTTCACGCCCGAAACAGAAACGGCGAATCGCGATTTGAAACGTTTTCTGCACCGGCGGGTCTATACGGCGCCGGCTTTGCGTGAGGAGCGCGACCGGGCGGCCGGCATGATCGCGGAGTTGTTCGAGTTTTTCGTTGAGCAGCCGGAACGGATGCCGGCGGCACACGGCGAATTGATACCGGGCGAACCTGCGTACAGGGTGGTTTGCGATTACCTCGCCGGCATGACCGATGGATTCTTCCTGCGGACTTACCGGGAGATGCTGGGCTGATGAACATTAGCGGGACAGGTACGCTGGGGACCGCGTCTGGGTTCAAGTATAATTGAAGCGAAGAACGGAGGGTAAATGGGGAAAAAGGTAGCCATTGGTTGTGTCGGCGTGGCACTCGTTTTCGTGCTGATCGCGGTAGTTTCAATCAGCGGAATCTACAACTCACTGGTGCAACTCGATCAGACCACGCAAGCGCAGTGGGCTCAGGTCGAAAACGCATATCAACGGCGCGCCGATCTGGTACCCAACCTGGTGGCGACCGTCAAAGGCGCCGCCAACTTTGAGCAGAGCACTATGACCGCGGTTACGGAGGCGCGGGCCAAGGTCGGCCAAGTCACACCCGCCGCGATGGCCGACATCACCAAAGATCCGGCAGCCTTCGAGCGGTATCAGCAGGCGCAGGAAGGGTTGTCTTCGGCGCTGTCTCACTTGCTGGTCGTCACCGAAAACTATCCGCAGCTTAAAGCCACCGCCAACTTCCGCGATCTTCAAGCGCAGCTCGAGGGCACCGAGAATCGCATTACTGTGGAGCGACAGAGGTTCAATGAGGCAGCGCAGGCCTTTAATACCCACCGGAGCAGTTTTCCGGCAGTGGCGATCGTTGGCTTCTTCGGCGATAAATTCGCAACTAAGCCTTACTTCCAGGCACAATCCGGAAGCGAAAAGGCGCCCGAGGTAAAGTTCTAAGTTGCTTCCGCGCCGTAGTTTGCTTGTCCCCATCGTCCTGGTTTCGACCGCGATCCTATACGCGGCCGAGACGCCCATCCCTCCGTCGCCCACAGAGTGGGTCACGGACACCGCAAACTTCCTGTCGCAGGAAGCGGTGCGTTCACTGGACGCACGTCTCGCCGCCTACCAGCAAGCCACCGGCCATCAATTGATTGTGTACATTGCCCCCACAACGGGCGATGCGCCGATCGAGGACTGGGCCGTGCGGGCCTTCGCAAAATGGAAGGTGGGCCGGAAGGGGCTTGATGACGGGTTGGCCCTTTTCATCATGACCCAGGATCATAAGATGCGAATCGAGGTCGGGTACGGACTCGAAGCCGTGGTGCCCGATGCGATCGCGTCCCGTGTGATCAACGAAGTGATGCAGCCTCGGATTCAAGCCGGCCATGCTGACGACGCGGTAACGGCAGCTATCGACTCGCTGACCGGAGTCATCGGCGGGCAGGCCAATGCGCCTCCGCCGGCGCCAACGCGGACGCCGCAGCACTCCAAGCCATGGAGCCTGCTTCAGTGGATCTTCTATGGCATCGTTGGGATACTGATTCTGGCCTTGGCGATTACGCATCCGGCCCTAGCCTTCTACTTCCTGGCGAGCATTATGTCCGGCGGCAGCGGGGGTGGTGGCAGCGGCGGTGGCGGCGGATTTGGCGGCGGCGGTGGGCGGTCCGGCGGTGGAGGAGCGAGCGGATCATGGTAACCATCGACAAGGATCGGATCAGGCTGGCGATTCAGAAAGCCGAGAAGCGGACTTCCGGCGAGGTCCGCGTTTCCGTGTCACCGCCGATCTGGGGCGATGTTCGGAAAGCGGCCGAGAAGGCATTCGAGCGCCTGGGTATGACCGCGACGAAGGAACGCAATGCCGTGTTATTCTTCGTCGTGCCGGCGCGCCGCAAGTTCGTCGTGTTAGGCGACAGCGCCATCCACGAGAAGGTTGGCCAGGAGTTTTGGCATCACATCGTCCGAACTGTGTCCGAGAAGTTCAGGCAAGGCGATTTTACCGGCGGCCTTCTCGCCGGAATCGAAGTAGTAGGCGAAGACCTGGCCAAGCATTTCCCTCACCACGCCGCCGGCAGTACGAACCAATTGCCGGATGACGTCGACTATGGCCCGGAAAAGCCTGGCGGCTAAAGCGCTCTGCCCGGCGCGGCAGGCATACGCGAATGTTTGCTTGTAGTGATGTAGTAGCGCAGCGGAACAGTCGCAAGGTGTCCGGCTGTATTCGGTCAGATGACTTCTCACGGTCAGTTCCGACGGTTGCAGGCGTGATGGGCCGCGAAGCTCGGGAAATCGCCAGCCGAAACGCTGACGATCGGCAATCCGCCTGCTTCACTGCACTGGATGAAGTGGCATCGAAGCCCCGCTTCGCCTTTACGGGCGCACAACGACCACAGCGCGATGATGGCGCCGATGATAATGATGGGTCCTAACAACGACCACCTGATCGAAGGCCATCAGCGGCTGCAAGACTGCCGCGCTGGCGCCAAGAAATACTGCAAGTGCGATTAAACGCTTCATTTTTAATGTTCTCCTGCCATCGAGAGTGCATTTCAGACGCCAAATGAGTCTCGCATAATTACCCCAGGCCCCGCGCCGTGCTCTTGGCGCTGTGCCGCGGTCCTGCGGCCGGGGCAAAATGATGAGCACGCCAAAAACACACGCCAAAGCACACGAAGCAAAAGGAAGGCCACAACTTCGGACCGGGAAGATATCGATCGCTCGTGGTCGCACAAGCGAACGGCAAATCCACCCGGAATGGGCCGACTCGGCCCGCTCACAAACTTCCCCTTGACAATCTAGGGCAACCTGCTCCATACTACCCATAGATCGTCATAGGAAACATTCGGTCGCTAAATCACGGCTAAATTATGGCCAAATCCGATTCACCCATGCTGCTCCAGGGCACTCTCGACCTGCTGGTCCTGCACGCCATCCAGCGCGGCGCCCTGCACGGCTATGCCATCGCTCAAACCATCCATCTGCTTTCGGACCAGGCGCTCAAAGTGGAAGAGGGGTCGCTCTATCCGGCGCTCTACCGCCTGGAGCTCGACGGCGCCGTCTCCGCCCACTGGGGAGTCTCCGAAAACAACCGCAAAGCCAAGTATTACGAGATCACCAAACGCGGCAAAAAACTGTTGGCCGCCCAACAGGAAACCTGGAGCCGGCTGTCGCTGGCCGTGCAACGTGTTCTGGCGAGGCAACCCTGATGCGCAGATTATTCCTAAGATTACGCCGCCGCCGTTCGATGGAGCGGGATGTCGAAGCCGAACTTGCCTTTCATCGCGACATGGCCGCCGCGCAAGGCAACCCCACCCCTATGGGCAATACCACCGTCGTCAAAGAGCAGGCCCGCGACCTATGGCGTTTCACCTTCTTCGAGAACCTCTGGCGCGATGTGGTGTACGGCGTGCGCAGCCTGCGCCGCAGCCCCGCGCTGGTGCTCACTGCGCTGCTTTCGCTGGGCCTGGGCATCGGCATCAATACCGCCATCTTCTCACTTGCCGTCGAATTTCTGTTCAGCCAGCCTTCCGTCACGAACCCCGGCTCAGTGGTCTTGTTGATATTGGGTGGCAACAGCCATGCCAACCCGGAGGTCGTCGATTTCGTTCGATCCAGCGGCTTGTTTCAGGCCGTCGTGGGAGAGAACGAGGAGACCTTCATCAACTGGAACGATGGCGCCGAAACGCGCCAGATCTTTGCCGTGCAGCTCACCAAGAATTACTTCAGCGCGCTAGGCGTCCCCATCGCCGATGGCCGCGGCATCCTCCCGCAGGATACTGACGAAGCCGTGGTCCTGAGCAACCGTTTCTGGCGTTCCCATCTGCGTGGAGACCCGGCCGTCGTCGGTCGCGCGATCCGCCTGGATGGCCGCCCTTACACCGTCGTGGGAATCCTGCCGGCCGACTACCGTTCCCTGATTGGCCTGGGCTTCTCGCCGGATGTGTATGTGCCGCCTTACATTGAGGGCACCCGCCTGGCCATCTATGCGCGCCTCCGGCCGGGCGCCACCATCGGCGAGGCGCGCGCAGGGCTGTTAACCGTCGCGCGACGTCTGGACCAACTCATGCCGGGGCCTTTCCCTTATGCGCGGGAGTGCCGGATTGCGGCCGTCGGCGGCCTGGATCGGCTAAGATCCGAGACAGGCGAAGAGGGAAGCCAGATTCTCGGTCTGTTCTTCCTGGTTTTACAGGTGGTGGTCGGGCTGGTGCTGTTGATTGCGTGCTTGAACGTCGCCAGCCTGCTGCTGGCGCGCGGTTCGGCGCGGCGTCGGGAATTGGCCACCCGTCTCTCGCTCGGCGCGGGCCGCGGACGCCTGTTCCAGCAACTGTTCAGCGAGAGCCTGTTGCTTTCCCTTATGGGTACGGTCCTCGGCCTCGCTCTGCGCCAGGCGCTGGCTGCCGCGTTGGATCGGTTCCGCCCGCCGCTGCCGCTCCCGATTCACTTGCATCTGACCATGGATTTTCGCATCACCGTCTATGCCATCCTGCTCACCAGCTTCGCGGCCATCGCGTCTGGTCTGCTGCCGGCCTGGCGTTCGATCCGGCAAACGATTTCACCGGATCTTCGGCCGGAAAGCAAGCTGCGCATGCAGCGCGTCATGGTGGTGGCGCAGATCGCCCTCTCGCTGGTTGTGCTGACCGCGGCATTCTTGTTTCTGCGAAACCTCTGGCGATCGAACGCCATCAGCCCTGGCTTCGATGTCCGGCACACCCTGCGGGCGGACGTGAACCTGCCTCCGGCCGCTTACAAGGACGACCTGCGCAAGCGCGCCTACGTTGCCCTGTCGCTGCAGGCCCTCGCCGGGCTGCCTGGAATTCAGGCGGCCGCAGCTGCCCGCATTATTCCATTTACCGATAACACCAGCTACGGCAGCGAACTTACCCTGACCGACACCGGGCGGAAGGTGCCGGTCGAATTCGCCTGGAACGCGGTGTCGCCGGATTATTTCCGTGCGATGGGCATCCCCATAGTTCGCGGACGGACGTTCCTGCCTGGCAGCCTGGCTGGCAGCGACGACACTGCGGCGCGCCCCGTGATCGTCAACCGCACATTCGCGCAGCGATACCTCGCAGATCGCGAACCCTTGGGCCGCAGCTTTGTCTGGGGGCGTAACCAGACGCCCTCTCGGATCGTGGGCGTCGTCGAAGGGACCAAGACCATGTCGATCGGCGAGCGTGACCGGCCGCAGGTCTACGAAGATCTGTCCAGAATCGATAACGATCGCACGCGCCTGCAGTTTGTGCTCCGGTCCGCCACTCCGCCCGCCATGCAATTGCAAGCCGTACACGCGGCATTGCGGCGCGTTGACCCGGATGCCGGCCTGCAGGTGGAGACCATGTATTCCAGCATCGGGCTAGCCTTCCTTCCCAGCCAGGTGGGCGCGGCGTTGCTCGGAGGCATCGGCGTACTGGGCCTGATCCTGGCCATCATAGGGCTGTACGGTGTGATGGTGTACTCGGTCAGCCGACGCACCCGCGAGATTGGCGTACGCCTGGCACTGGGCGCGGATCGGCGCGACATAACGTTTATGATCGTGGCCGGTGCCGCGAAGCTCGTCTTGATCGGCTCGGCAGCCGGCCTGCTCTGCGCGTTCTACCTGGTGAAGCCGCTGGCCATGTTCCTGGTCCCCGGCCTGCGCCCAAGCGATCCCATAAGCTTCCTGGCAGTGGCCGCGTTGCTGGCCATTACGGGCCTCGCCGCCGCGTGGGGTCCGGCGCGCCGGGCGGCCAGCGTCGATCCCATGACATCGCTCAGGTACGAGTAGTGCTCGTCAACAGCCGCGCCGTCGCGGAGTTACACTGAAGGGGAGGAACACCCCATAGGAGAGCGGGCATGACCGACGAAGAACTGATCCGGCGTTTCGATCAGCTTCAAGGACGATTATTGGAAACCATCCAGGGCTCCGAAGCACGGACACTGGAGACCATCCGGGACATGCGGACAGAGACCCGGGACTCCGAAGCGCGGACACTGGGAACCATGCGTGACATGCAAACCGAAATCCTGCGCGGTCTGGAGCGTTTCGCGCGGGGCAATTTCGCGCGGTTGCATCGCCTGGAGGTCTCCGACAACGACCTCAACGAGCGGTTGAACGCGCTGGAGGAGCGCATCACAGCCATCGAAACGCGGCCCCCACAATGACGTCGCTCCCGCCTCAAGCGCAGCCCAAAAACAGCCACTATCCAACTGGCGGCAACGGCCTTGCGCCGGTCAAATGTTTCAGCGCTTTGATCACATTTGCCCGGGTCTACGATCGGAAGTCAGCCGGGGCGCGGTGTCGCCTACTGGCATGAGGCCTGGCTTCGGCTGGCGCGGTACCACAAATCCGGATCTCCGCCGCGCCAACAGCCACAGGACGCGGCCGGAGGGCGGGCAACTCGCCGGATTCGAACGGGCCGCTAAGCACACGGGTGTTCCCCGCTGCAGTGCGCCCGCTACGCGGCGGTGATCGCGACGGCGCGGGTTGGTTGCCGATCAACAAGCCCGGCCCGCGGTCGGTCAGGCCGGAAGTCAATTGGTCAGGTAGCGCCGGAACACGTGCTTCGTCACATCCGGCATGAATTCCCTTAGGATCTTGACGCCGGCATTCGCGGCCATGCCAATTCCGAAGCTCACGGCCCCGTCGCCGGCTGAACCGCCAAAGCCGCGAAATGAAAACGGCACCCGCGCTTAGAGCCCAGGCGTGAAACATTTTTGCCGGTTTCCGTACCTGGCCAAGAGTTTTATTGGCGGCTTAAAACCGGCTGGCGCGCCACCCAGAACTGGTCGAATATCCCGCGAGGATGCGGCCGATCTCTGCAGGCTCGCCGCGTCAGATCTCGCTATCGGGTGAGGAGCCGCCGACAAATCCGCGTTGTGAATCAAAAATCTCGGCCTTTGCGCGACGGAGGCCGCGACCCGTACCTAACACAACCTGCTCTGCGCGATAATAGGCGTACGCCCCGCGCGGGGCCAAGGCGACCCATGTGCTTTTCGGCGGCAGCGAACTTTGTTGGCAGCGGCGTTCTGGGCGCCATCGGCATCGTCACTTTGACGAAGGTGAAACACAGGCGCGAACTTCTCTTCGCGTCGCTGCCCACGCTATTCGCCATTCATCAATTCACCGAGGGATTTGTCTGGCTCGGATTGGATGGGATTCTCTCGCCCACGGTAACGCACGACATGGGGTCGGCGTTCATGTTGTATGCGCAGGGTCTCCTCCCTATCCTGCTGCCGTTGAGCGTGCTGCTTTTTGAGCCTGACGCGAAGAGCCGCGGGCGCATGCTGCCATTCCTCGTGCTCGGCGGAGCAACGGCGCTTTATATTTTGTGGGCGTTAGTGGCGTACCCATTGCAGGTGTACCTTAGGGGAAATAGTATCGTGTACATCAACCCAGCGACAAACAATACAGCGGTTGCGTTGCTTTATGTGGTCGCAACCTGCGGTTCCCTGTTTTTCTCGAAGGTCAGGGCGATGGTGATCTTCGGCGCGGCAAACTTGGCGATTCTCCTGCTTGTAATGGCGGTCAAGCGGTACGCGTTCACGTCGCTGTGGTGCGCGTACGCCGCGGTCGCTAGTGTGATCATCCTCGTGTACTTCTGGAGAAGCGCCGCAGACCGGCCGTTCCTCTACGGGCAGCAACGCCAACTTGAAGCTCCATAGGAAGGAGCTTCGAATGTCGCGCTACGTCACCGCCACTTCGCGCGCGGCCGAGACCTTTGTTCGGCCGGCCCATGCGGCAGCGTGACCGCAGCGCATCGGTGAATGAACTGCGATATTCTATCTGTGGGGAACCCAAAGCGAAGCTGCGATGAAAGAAAAAACGGATGTCCTGCAGGGTACGTTGGCGTTGATGGCGCTCAAGACACTGGATGTCCTGGGCCCGCTGCACGGCTACGGAATCGCGCGCCGCATCGAGCAGATCAGCGGAGACCTGCTTACGGTGAATCAAGGCACTCTGTATCCGGTGCTATTGAAGCTCGAGCAGGAGGGCGCCATCGCGTCGGAATGGGGCGCATCGGAGAATAACCGCAGGGCGCGCTACTATCGGCTGACCCGCGAGGGACGCAAACAGCTCCAGGCCGAGAGCCGGAATTGGGAGCAAACGGCAGCGATCATCGGCCGGTTCTTCACGGCCAAAGCGGAGGATCTGCGATGAGGTCCAGGCTCAGGCGGTTCCTCAAGCGGCTGGCCGCCACGGCAATGCGCCGGCAAAATGAGGAGCGATGGCGGGAAGAGTTCGAGGAGCACCTGGACCTGCAAACGGCGGAAAACCTTCGCGCCGGATTGTCGCCGGTTGAAGCGCGCCGCCAAGCCATACTGAAGTTCGGCGCGGTGGAGGGTTTCAAGGAGGAGTACCGGGAGCAGCAGGGCCTCGCGTTTCTGGAAACCCTGCTGCAGGACACGCGGCATGCGCTGAGCCGGCTGCGAAAGGCCCCGGCGTTCACCATCACCACGGTGCTGTCGCTGGCGCTGGGCATTGGCGCGACCACTTCTATCTTCACTTTGATACACGCCGTCCTGCTGAAGTCGCTGCCGGTAGCGTCCCAGCGAGTTGTACCGCCTGGGGAAGGAAGCACGCTGCTGCTACCTGGGCGGGTACAGCCAGGATAAAGAATTAGCGCTGGTCTCTTACGATTTGTACAAATACTTAAGAGACAACACCAAAGGCTTTTCGGAGTTAGCGGCCTTCCCGGCGCTTGAGCCTCAGTTCGGTGTCCGGCGCTCGCGCAGCTCAGAGGCCGCCCAAAGCTATCCGGGCGAGTTCGTCTCAGGCAATTACTTCAGCATGTTCGGCATAAGCGCCTATGCCGGACGGGTGCTTACGCCCGGCGACGATCGGGCCGGCGCGCCGCCCGCGGCAGTCATGAGCTATCGCTTATGGCAGCAGAGGTATGGACTCGATCCGACCGTCGTTGGCAGCGTCTTCAATCTGGATAACAAGCCATTCGCCGTGGTCGGAATCACTCCGCCGGGTTTTTTCGGCGACACTTTGCGCAGCACCCCGCCCGATTTCTTTCTGCCGCTGAACAGCGAACCGTTCGTCGAGAGCGATTCCGATCTCCACAAGGCCGACGAGCACTGGTTAGACTTGATCGGCCGCATCCAGGCAGGCGCGCAGCCCGCATCCAAAGAGGCCGGCATGCGCGTCGAGCTGAAGCAATGGCTGCGCTCGCACTGGGGTGAGATGGACGCAAACGCGCGCGCGAGTTTCCCCAGTCAAACCCTGAACCTGAGCCCCGGCGGCGCTGGGATCACCAGCATGCGGCAGGAATATGAGCACTGGCTGCAGATCCTGATGATGGTCACGGCATTTGTGCTGCTGATCGTCTGCGCTAACGTGGCCAATCTGATGCTCGTTCGCGGTATGGAGCGGCGGCGGCAGACATCGCTGAGCATGGCGCTGGGAGCGCAACCGTCGCGGCTGGTGCGGCAGGCTCTCACGGAAAGCATATTGCTCTCTCTGTCAGGCGGCGCGGCGGGTCTGGCGGTGGCATTTGCAGGCACGCGGCTGATTTTGCATTTTGCATTCCCCGCTGTTGGCGGCGCCGCCGGCGTCCCCATAGGCGCGTCGCCATCCGTGCCGGTGCTGCTGTTCGCCTTCGGCGTTTCGCTGTTCACCGGAATTGCCTTCGGCATGGTTCCCGCCTGGATGGCCACGCGCGTAGATCCGATTGAAGCTCTGCGCGGTGCCAGCCGCTCCACCGCCCGCACCGGCGCGCTCCCGCGCAAGGCACTGGTGGTGTTTCAGGCCGCGCTCTCGCTTATTTTGCTGTCGGCGTCAGGACTGCTGACAACCGCGCTGCACAGACTGGAGAATCAGGATCTCGGATTCGATCAGGGCCGTCGCACAGTGGCGAAGATTGAGCCAAGGCTGGCCGGCTACCGCCCGGATCAGCTCACGCCGCTTTACCGGCGTATCCAGGATTCGCTATCCCGCATTCCCGGTGTATCGGCAGCGGCTCTCTGCACATTCTCACAGCAAAACGGCAACCAGTGGGGCGGTGGCGTGTGGGTGGATGGGCGCCCCGCCCCGGGACCCAATGACAACAACCTGTCCTTCTGGGATCGAGTGACAGGGGGATACTCCGAGGTCATCGGAAATCCGATCGTTAGAGGGCGCGGCATCTCCGATCAGGACACGTCCGCTTCGCGGCATGTGGCAGTGATCAACGAGGCGTTTGCGCGGAAGTTCTTCCAGCGCGAGGATCCCATTGGAAAGCATTTCGGACGCCTCGGAATAGGAGCGTCCCGCCAATACGAAATTGTGGGCATTGCGAGAGACATCCGCGATTTGACTTACAATCTCGACAGGCCGAATAGCCCGGGTTATTTTCTGCCGGAAGCGCAGCATGACGTTTTGCCGGACTCCGGATCCGACGAAGTCTCTCCGGGCTCGCATTTCCTGCATGACATTGTCATGGTGACCGAACCGGGTGCCAGCCTGTCCATTGCACAGGTGCGCCAAGCCATGGCTATGGTGGATCCCAGCCTGCCGGTCATTTCGCTTCACACCGTGAGCGAGCAGGTAGCCGGCCAGTTCAGCCAGCAGCTGTCGGTGGCGGCGAGAAAGGGGGCCAGTTTGGCGGGCAGGAAGGGACCACCTGCGTGGTTACGCCATGGACTTGGACGGCATGGCCCGGGCCCTTGATTGTGGTTTGGTTGCCCTGCGGCAACTTTCGTTGCCCTACGGCAACCGCGCCTTTCTTCGACGCGACCGCAGGTGTCCTTATGATCTTCGAAGTGCACGCCTGAGTCAAGCAAAATCTTCATTTTTCTTCACCGGCCAGAGACGCAAGGTTTGTGGCCTCGCAGCGAGCAAGTGATATTCTTTTCGTAACCAGTTGGCTTCGCCTTTTCCCGCGCCGACGATTCGGCGCAGAACGAACCATGCCCTGCGCGCGGCTGTGTGGCGCCTCCGCTAGCAGGTGGGTCCATTCACCGCCATCGAGCATTGGCGGTGTGGGCCCCACTGGTCCCGCCATAATGGCCCCATCGCCCGCCGCCTCTAACAAGCAGCGGCTGATCGCGGAACTCACATCTTTTTTCGGAGCTCTGGCGCTGATACTGGCCTCGATCGGAGTCTACGGCGTGATCGCTTACAACGCCGGCAGCCGCACGAGCGAGATCGGAGTGCGCATGGCGCTGGGTGCGGATCGCAGCGACGTTTTCGGATTGATTCTGCGTGGAGCGCTGGTGCTGATTTCGTTTGGACTGCTGTTGGGCATCCCGCTAGCGCTGGCGGCAGGGCGGTTCCTGGGAAGCCAGCTTTACGGAGTCAATCAAAACGATCCGGCGATTATGGCTTTAGCGATATTAGTCCTGGGTTCTTCGGCAGTGACCGCGGCGCTGATTCCGGCGTTGCGGGCGAGTTCGATCTCGCCATCACAGGCGTTGCGGGCGGATTGATTGCGACTGTTTGCAACCAGGCGCCCAACAGGCGTAACGCCTCGCCACGCGGGGTGTCCTGGATGCCTTGCGCCTCGACGGCGCGTTCCACTGCCAGTTCAGGGTCTCCGGCGCTGAGGGCCTGCAGGGCCGCCTGACGCAATCGCCAGGCCTGCACCGAGAGGAGCATCAGCGGCTCCATGTCGGCGCCGCAACGGGAGCAGGTAAGCGCGCCGCGAAAACGCGCCTGGCAGACGGGACAGCGGTTTTCGATGCCCGGCGTGCGCAATCCCGAGGTAAGAGGCTCGCGGGATACGTCCGGAACCCTGACTGGGGCAACCTCCTGAGGGCGCCGCGCCAATGCCGATAAGAATGCCGCCGCGGCGCGCACGAGTGCATGCGCCACGCGAACGGCGGGGATCAATGCCGGCCCTCCACGAAGAACAGCAACTCCTTCAGCGCGCCGGCGGCCTGCTGCAACGCAGCCGCATCACCCGATGTCAGGGCCCTATCGATCTTCTCGTGCAAGTCGATGGCTTCCTCGCGGTCTTCCGCATGCATTTTGGCGAGCAGCAGGCGAGAACGTTCGAGCAGGCTCTCGATGTCCGAGTCGCCGCGCGCGCGCGCCGGCGCCGTTATTTCGATCACCCGGGCGCCCGCGGCCTGGTCTTCGAGTACGCCTTCTTCGGCAACGTCGTCTCCGAGCACGTCTCCTTCGAGCACATCTCCGACCACGTCAGCGTCGAGCACGTCTGTGTCGAGGTCTTCGGCCTCCTCCCATTCATCGTCCACCATCTCGCCGCGGGTCTCGTACAGCTCCTGAATCCGCTTGCGTCCCGCCGCGATTTCTTCGGCGCTCTTGGCGCGCATCGCATTTTCGATGCGGATGTGCTTGGTTTTACCGGTCCGCTTTTCCACGGCGGCGACCTCCAGAATGCCATCCAGATCGAGGCGCATGCGGCACAGAATCTCGTTGGCATCCTCCATGGCTGTGAGTCCTTCGACGCGAAAATCCCCTACCAGGATGTTCTTCAGGGCGTCCTCGTCGTCGCCCTGATAGACCTGGACATCCACCTCGGTTTGATAGGGATGGCTGGTCATGTACTGCTCGGTGCGGGTCAAAGGCAGCGGAGTGTTGCGCCGGATAATGGGCTTGTAACAGTGCGGATAGGGGTATCCGCCGCGGGTACCGAGATACGAGACGCCGAAGGAGAAGGGCGAAACATCCACCAGGACGCGTTCCACGGCGCGGCCGGCCAGGCGCGACGCCATCACCCCGGCGCCCAGCGCCACGGCCAGATCCGGATGCACGTCCTGGCGCGGCTCGAGACCGGTTTTTTCAATGAGCAGGCTGGAGACCAGGGGCGTGCGCGTGGAGCCGCCAACCAGGAGTATCGCATCCATGTCGCCGGGCTTTTTGCCGGAATCCTGCAGCGCTTTGGACACGCTGTCGAGCGTGGATTCCACCAGCGGACGGATCATGGCTTCATATTCGTCGCGCGAAATTTCGACTTCGAGATGCAAGGGCCGGAAGAGCTTGGTGACGAGGGCCTCCTCGCGGATCTTGACATACGGTTCGAAGCTCAGCTTCTTCTTGGCTTCTTCGGCCGCCCACCAGAGCCGCGCCTTGGCCGCGGCGTTTCCCTGGCGCAGATCGATGCCGTGCTGCTTTTCGAACTCCGCCGCCAGGCGCTCGGCGAGCAAATCGTCGAAGTCGTCGCCGCCCAAGTGGTTGTTGCCGTGGCTTGCCAGCACCTCGGTGATGTCGCCTTCCACGGTGACCACGGAGACGTCGAAAGTGCCCCCGCCGAGGTCGTAAATGAGCGCCGTGTGGCGCGATCCGTCGCCGTAGCCGTAGGCCAGGCTGGCCGCCGTAGGCTCGTTGAGAATGCGCACCACTTCCAGCCCGGCCAGGGCGCCAGCCTCGCGTGTGGCGTTCCTTTGCGCATCCGAAAAGTAGGCGGGCACGGTGATCACGGCCTTCTCGGGACGCTCGCCGAGCGCGTGGCGCGCCCACTCCGCAAGCTCGCGCAGGATGAGGGCGGAAATCTCCTGCGGCAGAAAATCCTTGCCGCCCACGCGCACTTTTTCCTCGCTGCCCATTTTGCGCTTGATGCTGCGCACCGTGCGTTCGGGATAAAGCGCCTGCTGGTTGCGGGCCGCCTCGCCGACCAGGAGTTCGCCGCTGGACGAAAAGCCCACGCAGGAGGGCAGCATGCGCGTATCTCCCGGCCCCAGCACACGGACCTGGCCGCCGGTGAAAGCGGCGATCTCCGAATTGGTAGTTCCTAAATCGATACCAACAATTAGTTCGCTCATTCTTCTTTTCCCGCCGGCACATAGGAAACCTTCACCTGCGCCGGTCGAAACACTTCTCCATTCCATTCGTAACCGCTACGGTAAACTTCGATGACCGTGCCTTCGGGAACGGCGACGGACTCCTGGCGATCGATGGCGTTCATGCGGCGCGGGTCGAAGGCCTGCCCTGCGCAGGGAATCTCGCGCGCGTTGAATTCCTGCAGGGTTTGATCCAGGCGCTCAAGCCCCAGCTCGTACCCTTTCTTCAAGGCTGCGATCGTGGCGCCGGTGCCATCGTCGGGAGGGCGCGGGAAGATGCGCGCGCGCCAGCCCCGAGGGGCAGCCCGCGAGATGCCGGCCTGGCTTGCCCGCACCGATTCCAGCCCGCGCCCCAGGCGGTCGCGCAGGTCGATCAAGACACCCAGGACTTCCTTACGGCAACGGCGTTCGGTCTCACGCAGCAGGTCGCGTTCGCGTTCGGCCATGCGGCTGGCTTGGGAGCCCAGCGTGTCGTTCAATTCCTTGAAGGACCGGCCCTGCAGCTTCACTTCCTGGGTGAGCGCGGTCATGGCCGACCACAAGGAGTAATCATCGGTTGGCGCCGGGCTCGCCCCCTCGGTGGGGTGGCCAGTGACCGCCGCTAGAATATCCGCGTCTACACCGCGCGGCGGCTCTTCGGCGGCAATCGCGGCGTCCAACCATTCCTCGAAACGGCGCAGGATCTGTTCCCGGCTCATCCCATCGATCACTTTCCTTTCGAGACCTCCGGCGCTTCCAGCACCTTCAGCCAGGCATGCGGCCCGGCGAAGCGGCGCTGCCCGGCCGGGAGTTCGATGACGGAAACAAACGGCGCACAGGGATCGACGGAAAGCAGCCTGTCCCGCATGCGGCGGCGCGGGTCGCGCAGGCTATCGTAGGCATCGCGGATACGCTCGAATTGCTCCGGCGAACGGTCCGGCGGATGTTCTTTCACCTTGCGCACGTAAGCGGAGCGGATCTCTTCTTCACCGGCATCTGGCGGGATGCCGAGCACTTCTCTGGGGTCCATTATCTGCGCCTGCCTTTCCTGCGTTTCGGGCGGAAGCCCATCTCCGGTCCGAACACCCGGTTTAGCAGAGAATCGAGGGACTCGCCGCGCTCGACGGCCCGGCGGGTCTCGTCGAACAGCAGTTTCGCGATCTCGGGAGGCATGTCCGGCGGGATTTCGGTTTGGTCGATAATCGCGTCAAAGTCAAGCTCGCCGTCATCGTCGTTGGGATCGGCATCGAAATCGAAATCGAAATCTTCAACAGGACTGACCGGCTCTCCGCGCGCGCGGCGGCACTTGGGACAGTCGCACAGTACCGCGCTTAAGAGATCGCGATAGCCGGGGCCGCGCGCGTTCGCTGTGGGGAACGTCCGTTCCGCTTTCTCCTTTCGGACCACAGTGGATGCCTGTTCGGTCGAGAAACGAAGATCTTCGAAAGGGGAATCGGCAATCAGTTCCACAGCCTTGTCCACCACGTCCATCTGGCGCTGCTGGCGGGCAAGCTGGGCAGCCGCCGCGGCGCACACGGCGCGCCGCTCTTCCGGGTACGGCGGCAAGGTCTGTGCGCGCAGCAGCAGGAAGTTCGCTACGGTAGGGCCGCCGCGCTCCAACCCCGCCGCGCAAACCGCATACGTCAGTTTGAACTGCTGCGCGTGCAGGCTCGCCGCTTCCGCCAGGGTCTGCAGTTGGGCCGCACTGAGCGACTGGCTGCTGCCGGGGAATTGCTTGGCCGTTTCCTCCAGCCATTCCGGGGGAATGGGCTGCGTCATTTGCATGTCCCTGGCCAATTCGACGACGCGCACGACGGCTTCGGGCAGCGCGGCGCGTTGTGCTTTGTCCAGCGTCCCGATGGGGGGCAACTTCTCGATGGCGCTCTTCCTCCC
>DATKFU010000336.1:0-3760 GCA_035511215.1 Bryobacteraceae bacterium
TCCATTACCTCCTGAGCGAGCGAACCGAACGCGCGGATCTCCTGGTGCGGGTTGTCCGGCGCCACTTTCACGGGCGCCGAAGGCGGATCGGCATACGCCGATTGGCAGGCGTTCAGCACCAGCGCGGCGACACTCGTTTCGACCAGCAGGCTGCCCAGCGCCTGTCCACCTACAAGCTGCCGGTTACCTTCCAAAATCTGGCTCTCGAATTCCAGATTGCCGTGCTCGCTCCACGCCCCGTGCCCATCGAAATGCACGAGATGATACGGCTCGCCGGAGTCGTGCGCCTCCCGCAGCACATGTGCCAGCTTCTCGAAAGTGGGCGGACGCAGCACCGTGAGCCGCACCGCGTCGCTACCGCGCAAGCCTTCCAGCATGCGGCGGGCGACGGAACGGAACGGCACATCCTCGCGCCCGCGCGGTCGGCAGATCACCAATAGCACGCGGATCGGCCCGCCGGCGCTTTGCGGCACCTTTGGCCGCTGCACCGAATTCCGCGTAGCGCGCACAAACGCGCGCGCCCGCAGCGCCAGCGGGACATCCGCCTCCGGATCGCGCATCAATTCCCAAGGCAGCGCCGTCGCGTCCGTCACAGTGGTCTCGATCTCGACACGCGTATCGCTCAGATCGTGCCGGGCCTCCTGCCTGACCGGCGTGTTCCCGAGCACCTTAGTGAAAAGCTCGACGCCGATCTCCGCCATGCGCTGCTCGATGCGCGCCGCGATTGCCGGCGCCGGGTCCATGGGATACTGCAAGAAATCTTCCAGGTACCAGCGGATGTCTTCCTGGTCCTGTGGAGTAAGATGTAACTCGAGCCGTGACTCAGCGCTTCTCGGCGCGCCGCCGTTCTCGAATTCGGCCAGAACGCGGTAGCAGCCATCGCCCTCAGCGAACTGGCGCAGGCGCAGCAGAGGCATCAGGCCTATAATACACGTATGGGACAATCCGGGACCAACAGCTTCACGACATATCTGGAAGAGAAGCAGCGCTGGGAAAAGGCTAAGAGAGTGACACCAGCGGCAGCAGGCACGGTTTTTTCGGTTCTATCTGTATTGGGCGCGAGCGCGGGAGCGTGCATGCCGCTACCGGACTTGCAGGCTTCCAGTGGCTTTAGTTTCACCGATTTCGCCGAGGCTATCAAGCGTTTGGAGGAAATGGGCTACATCACCCTGAGGGGTGCCCCCGGCAGCGAATCCGCACAACTGACTGAACTGGGAGTGGACGTGGCGTCGCTGGCGCGGCCCGCGTAGGCGCGTGCCAGATCTTGTCGACACCTCGTGGCCGCTCTGCTCGGCGCGTTAGTCGGCGGCACGGAATTGGTTTCACGCTACCGCGATGCCC
The DNA here is from genome assembly GCA_035511215.1 of Bryobacteraceae bacterium. GTDB lineage: Bacteria > Acidobacteriota > Terriglobia > Bryobacterales > Bryobacteraceae > Bog-159. The sequence continues at coordinate 1,342 of DATKFU010000336.1, forward strand.
CGCAGAGCGCCCTCCTTTCCCGCCCAGCATGGCTGTACATTTTCCGGAACGTGGGAGCCTCGGCGCTCGCGCTTGGGCTGGCGCGGACCTACGGTTGGACGTTTGGCGCCACCGGTTCAAGCCAGCGTTGGACGCAAGTGTTTCTGGCCGGAATCGGCGCCATGGCCCTGTTCCGCACGTCCCTATTCACGGTACGCGCTGGCGACAAGGACCTGAACGTGGGTCCGGGCCTCTTTCTGCAGACCTTGCGAGAGGCGGCCGATCGCGAGGTGGACCGGGCGCGCGCCCATGCCCGCGGCATCGCGGTCGCGCAACTCATGCAGGGCGTCGACTTCGCGAAGGCGTCGGTGATCCTGGTTCCGTATTGCCTGGCGCTGATGCAAAATGTGTCCGACGGCGAGCAACAGGAGCTGCTGCGCGCTGGAAAGAGCCTCGCCGGGGACCCGATGGATAACGCCATCAAGGGACGCATCCTGGGTCTGCAACTGATGAAGGTGGTCGGTCCGGTCGTCCTCACAGCCGCCGTCGAAGCCCTACGCGGCGAGCTCACGCATGCCCCAACGCCAGTGCCGGCTCAAAATTAGGCGCCCGCGGGCACACCGGAAGTGCCCCGCCATCAGGGTAACGCGACCGCCACCCGCCGTACATCCGTCCGCATGATCGTCACCCCGGGCGCCGGCCACGTGCTTGCCGGCGGTGTGGCCGTCAGAGCGTGCTCCTCCGTCTCGAACAGGAGAAAACCGAAGCCCTGGCGGTCGACCGGGTCCACCCAATATCCGGCCACGAACCCTGGCGCCGCCACCACTTTCGGCAAAATCTCGCTGGTAAACGCGGCAGCGGCGGCTGGCGCCAGCGCCGGATCAATCGTCAGATGGATAAGTGCCGCGTACATCGATGCCCTCCTGGTTGCGCGTCCTGTCGGGCCGTCAAACCGTACCCTCTATTTCAACCGCCAAAAATCGATTGTACAGTAGCTTCGGCCATCCGTTCCAAGAGCGCCGGCCGACTTGCCGATCCGCCGCCCAAACGCATACAATTGATCTTCGGCGGTGTTTCCGCCGCTCCGAGGGGGACTGTGTCGGATCGCGCAATTTTGTTCTTATTCAGTGTGGTAGTCGAGATCGCCTCGCTGGTGGCTGCGGGCTGGCTGCTGGCCAGCGGTCAAGCCGGATCGGTGGACGGTCTTTTCCTGCTTCTGACGTGCCTGTTAGTGGCTCTCGCGTTCGGGCTCTACCTGGCGTTTATGATCCGTCGGGCAATGGAACCAACCCCAGCGCCCGCGGCGCAACCGGCCAAGGCCACCACGGCCGCGCCGGCCAGCAAGCCCGCGCCCGTGACGCAAGCCTAGCTTGTGAGCTGTGGCGACCTCCACGCCGCCCTCCCGCTCACTCGTACCGCAGACGCCTCCATCGGATCGATCCGCGCGCCGCCACGAATAGTGATGAAACCCCGCCGTAGGAGTCGTGTGGGGCAGGCGTCCACGCCTGCAGCGGGTCTCTAGACCCGCTCCTTTTCTTCCCAATAACTTACCGTGGGCTTTCGACCGTGTGGCAGGAACTCCCTATGCCGGAAGGATGCGGGCATCACGCCGATGACTACGTACTTCTCGCCGTCGAGATCCACCGTCTTCCTAATCGCGCGCGCCTCGGACGCAAACCGCCGCTGCCAAAGACCGTGAGCCAGCACGGCCACATGGTCGTGGCCAGGCAGATCTTCGCCTGCCGAGAATGTCCGCCCGGGAACGCGGATACGCCCAGCGTACCGAAATAATTCGCGGTAACTCGCATGCCCGGCAGGCGCTCCGGGTCGCCGGCTCCGAACCGCCGCGAAACCCGGATTCTTGCGCAGCATCCGCGCGCCGTAGCGCAGGTCCTGTAATAGCGTCTCCAGCCAGACCCATCCCACGCTTCGCGGCTCTCTTGCGCGCACAGAGCAACGTTGCCGAACTCGCGCCTGGCCTTCTGGCGAGCCTCCCCTTCCGAAATCCCTCCGGATGCGGCTTGACTTCTTGAACGAGTTCGGGTTCCGCGCCGCGGCGGCGGTGGCGCGCGCACTCGTGCGTGCCGTGGCGAGACTCGTCTCGCCACCTCAGCCGGCGCCGGTCACTCCACCACGACCTCGCCGATGCCGATGGCCTTCGTGGTCTGTCCAACCCCAACCACGGCGTTAATTCCAAGCGGTGCGTTCGCCGGGATCGTGATCGTCAATGCACTGCTCCCAGCACCGTTCGCAGTCGCCGTGCCAAGCAACTGACGGGGACTATTCCAGTAGATATCTACCGTCTCGCCGGCGCCGAATCCGAAACCGTACGCCGCCGTTGTGCTGCCCGGCGCACCGGTCGCAGGGTTCATCGCCAGGGCCGGCGTCACGGTAAGTGTCGCCGCAGCCAGCCTATGGCTGCTCACTCCGACGGCGTACA
>DATKFU010000337.1:0-4788 GCA_035511215.1 Bryobacteraceae bacterium
CGTGGCCGCCGCCTGGTTCGACTACGACAACGACGGCCTGCTCGATCTGGTCATTTCCAACTACACCGTCTGGACCCCGGAGACCGATATCCACTGCACCATGGGCGACAAGGAATACTACTGCGATCCGCGCCGCTACCAGAGCGTTCCGCCGCGGCTCTATCATAATCTGGGCCACGGCAAGTTCGAGGATGTCACCGAAAAGTCCGGGCTGGCCAAGTCGCCCGGCAAGGGCATGGGCATCTCCATCGCCGACTTCAATAACGACGGGTGGCAGGACATCTTCATCGCCAACGACACCGAGCCCAATTCGCTGTTCATGAACCAGGGCAACGGCACGTTCGAGGAGAAGGGGCTGGAGCTGGGAGTCGCCTACAACGACAGCGCGCACGCCGGTTCATCCATGGGATCGGACGCCAAAGACTACGACAACGACGGCAACGTGGACATCTTTTACAACAATCTGATGGGCCAGGTCTGGCAGCTTCTGCGCAATCGCGGAAACCTGTTCTCGTTTCCGTACGCCTCCAAGATCCAGACGCTGAGCTTGCCCTTCTCCGGCTGGAGCAACGGATTCATCGACTATAACAACGACGGCTGGAAGGATATCTATTCCGCCAATGGCGACGTCGACCAGGTCAACGAAAAATCCCCGCAGCACGACACCATGTTTGAAAACGTGGGCGGCAAGACCTTCGTGGACGTTTCCGGCGAAATGGGCAGCGACTTCCTCCGCAAAGCCTACCAACGCGGATCGGCGTTCGGCGATCTCAACAACGACGGGGCTTTGGATATCGTAGTCACTTCGCTAAACGAAACGCCGCGCATTCTGATGAACACCGCCAACAGCGGCAATCACTGGCTGATGCTGAGCCTGACCGGCCATAAGAGCGCGCGCGACGCCGTGGGCGCCAAAGTCAAGCTGACCACCGCCTCCGGCCGCGCGCTCTACAACCATGTCGCCATCAGCGTGGGCTTCATGTCTTCCAGCGACAAGCGCGTGCACTTCGGGTTGGGCGAGGAAACCAAAATCGCCTCCATCGAAATCCGCTGGCCCAGCGGCATCCAGCAGGCGCTGAAAAACATCGCAGCCGACCAGTTGCTGAAAATCGACGAGCCACACTAACAGCGCCCGCGTGCGCCCCGCAATCCACAGTATCATTACCTTAAGAGTGACGGGATAAGAGCGACAGGATGCCGGGCGAATCAAAGTCGGTAACGAGGCTCCTGCAGGACTGGCGCGGCGGCGATCCTCAGGCCTTGGACCAATTGGTGCCAGTCGTCTATGAATCGCTGCATAAGATGGCCGGGCGATGCTTGCGTTCCGAGCGTCCCGGCAATACCTTGTCCTCCACCGCCCTGGTCCACGAAGCGTATCTGCGGCTGGTGGATGCGGACGTGGCCTGGAACGGCCGCGTCCACTTTTATGCCGTTTCGGCGCGCGTGATGCGGCGCATCCTGATCGATCATGCCAAGTCTCAAGGCCGGGCCAAGCGCGGTGGCGGCGAAAGGGTTGCGTTCGACGAAGCCGCGGTAGTGGGCGCGGCTGCCCCGGAATCTCTGTTGGAACTGGATGCGGCGCTCAGCCGGTTGGCCGCGTTCGACCACCGCAGAAGTGAAATCGTCGAGCTCCTGTTCTTCGGCGGCTTGACCTACGATGAAGTGGGAGAAGCGCTGGCAATCTCGCGAGCTACCGTCGATCGCGAACTGCGGCTGGCCAAGGCCTGGCTGCATCGTGAGCTGAGCCCCTCATCCCCGGCGGGCGCGCAGCCATGACGCCCATACCCGCGCCGGACCGTTGGCGCCGCCTGGAGGCTCTGTTTTACGAGGCGCTCGAGCGGGACGATCCTGCCTCCCGCGCCGCATTCCTGGAGCGGTCGTGCGCCGGCCACGCCGAACTGCGCCGCGAAGTCGAGGATCTGCTCGCCCATACCGACGCCACGCTGGGGCAGCTTCGCCGGCCGGTGGATGAAGCCGTGTTGCAGTTTTCGCCGGCCGGCCAGCAGATCGGCCCCTTTCGTCTGGTGCGGTTGCTGGGCGAAGGCGGCATGGGGGCCGTGTATCTGGCCGAGCGCGCCGACGACGAATACCGGCAGCAGGTCGCCATCAAGCTGATGCGTGTGGATCTGGGCCGCAAGGAAGAAATGCTGCGGCGGTTCCGCGCCGAGCGTCAGATTTTAGCCGACTTGAATCACCCTTATATCGCCCGCCTGCTGCACGGTGGCACCACCTCGCAAGGCGCGCCCTACCTCATCATGGAGTACATCGATGGGGCCGCCATCGACAGGTATTGCGCCGGCCGCGACCTGCCCCTCGAAGATCGTTTGCAACTCTTCCTGAAGGTTTGTTCGGCAGTGGAGTACGCCCACCGCAATCACATTATCCACCGCGACCTCAAGCCGGCGAATATTCTGGTGACCGCCGAGGGCGAGCCCAAGCTGCTGGATTTCGGGATCGCCAAGCTGCTCGAACCTGGATCGGGAGACAGGGGCCAGCCGGCCACGCGCCTCACCGGCCGCTTGATGACTCCCGAGTACGCCAGTCCCGAGCAGTTGCGCGGCGATCCTCTGACACCCGCCACGGATATTTACTCGCTCGGCACCGTGCTGTATGAGATCGTCTCCGGCAAACATCCGCTTCGCGGCCAGGCGGCCGTCGAGCTCCCCGAAGGGTTCGACCGGATCGTGCTCAAGGCCATGCGCAAGGAACCGGAGATGCGCTACGCATCGGTCGCGGACTTCGCTGCCGATGTGCGGGCTTATCTTGCAGGACAAACCGTGGGCGCGCGCACGGGCGCGGGCACCGCGGGATCGCGATGGAAACCCGTACTCGCGACCTTGGCGGCCGCGCTGGCCCTGGTGGGCATCGCCGCCGTGCTCTATATGGCCATCCATCGGAACCCGTCGGCTGCGCCTTTTAATTCAATGCAGATGAGCCGCATGACCACCCGCGGCAACGTCGCCGACGCAACCATTTCGGCGGATGGCAAGTTCGTCGCCTATTTTGCCGATGATGACGACCGGCAGAGTCTCTGGATGACCCAACTCGCCACCAATAGCGATTTGAAGATGGTGGGGCCGGAATCCGGCCGGCATTCCGCGCTGGTCTTCTCGCCGGACGGCAACTATCTCTATTACACCAGGCAGGCCGCCGATACTCCCGCCGTTCTTTACCAATTGCCCATCCTGGGCGGTGAACCCAGGAAGGTGTTGGACGGCGTCGACAGCGCCATTGCTTTCGCGCCCGGCGGAAAGCAGTTCGCGTTCCTGCGCCTGGATGCGCTGCACGGCGAAGCCGCCTTGACCGTCGCCAACCAGGACGGCAGCGGAGCCCACCCAATTGCGGTCCGCCGCCGGCCTGCCTACTTTGCGCCGCACGGCCTCGCGTGGTCGCCCGATGGACAGGCCATCGCCTGTTTTGCCGGCAGCGCTTCTTTCTTCACGCCCGAAGCGTTCAAGGTTGTCACCGTCCGCGTCGCCGACGGGCGCGAACAGCCACTCACGCGCCAGGGCTGGGTTTTCTCCGGTGCGATCGCCTGGTCCGGAGACGGGCGCAGCCTTGTCCTCAGCGCCAGCAACCAACTATACGACAACTTTCAGATCTGGCAGGCCGCCTATCCCAGCGGCGAGACGCGCCGTGTGACCAACGACCTGGGCAACTACACACACCTGGGAATCACGGCGGATGGCCAGACTATGTCCGCCGTCGCCACCGATACCTCGACTGCCATTTGGTCCGCCCGCCTAGCAAATTCCGCCGGCGCCGTGCTGGTATCCTCGCCCGGCCTGCGTGGTATCGGCACCCTTGCGTGGTCGCCCCAGGGCCGTATCGTTTATTCGCAAATGGCCAACGATTCCCGGAATATTTGGACGCTGGGCCTGAATGGCGGGCCGTCCGCGCAGCTTACTACAGGCGCCGGCTACAAGGAGGAAATGTCGGCCACCCGCGACGGACAGTATTTCCTGTACACCTCCTCGGGCAAAATCTGGCGCATGGACGCCGATGGCGGCCGGCCGCGGCAACTCACGCATGGCGCGTTGGATGTGCACCCCTGCGCCTCGGCCGACGGCCGCTGGGTGATCTATGCTTCGTTCCCGGAATGGTCCCCGGGGATCGGTGGCACGCCTACCTTGTGGAAGGTGCCCATCGATGGTGGAGAGCCGATCCGGATTATAGATCGGGCCAGTTCGCTGCCGCAGGTCTCGCCGGATGGCACGCTCATCGCCTATGTCCGCCTCGTGGAGGACCAGTTGACTACCAGGCCGTCCGGAATCGACGTGATGCCGTTCGATGGCGGCCCCCCGCTCAGGGCCTTCGACATTCCCCCCCAGCAAGTGCAGTGGGCGCCGGATGGAAAGAGCCTGATTTACCGAAAATCCGATCGCGGCGTGGGCAACCTCTGGCGGCAGCCGATCGATGGCGGTCCGGCCGCGCAATTGACCAGTTTTACGGCGGAAGAGATTTTCGATTTCGCCCTTTCGCGCGAAGGGCAGTTGGCGATTTCGCGCGGCAGGTCGTTGAGCGACGTGGTACTGATTCGGAATTTCCGGTAGCGGGAATCTGTAAGAAAGTTCTGTTCCATGCGACTACCTTAGACAACCTTGGACAACGATACGCTACCTGTTCGTAACTGCAATATTAATGGCAATTGGCGGCGCACAACCCCCGGCCGGCTCCCGCATTCCTCCGGACTCCGAAATCCGCGCGATACTGATGCAGCGAGTCGACGAATTCCACCAAAGTGTTGGGATTGTGGTTGGCATGATCGGCCCGGACGGACGCAAGACC
>DATKFU010000338.1:0-2620 GCA_035511215.1 Bryobacteraceae bacterium
CAACGAGTGACAGCGTGTCTGTTTCGGCATAGAACAAGTTAAAGACGCGAAGGGCTCGGGCAATCGCCGCGCTAGCGACAGAATCCAAGAGCCGCCCCAACGGATCACGCGTACGGGTGCAGACTTGAAGGACCGCGTGAACCGCGTCGGCTCCGGCCTTGTCAATAACGTCGATCACGGCATCGAGGAATTTCTCTGGCACGCGGATTGCCAGTTGAGTAAGTAATAGAGCTTGCCACGCCTGGTATCCGTCCGGTTTCGAAGGAAGCAGACGTGAATGGCCGACGAGATCCAATGTGTCGAGGAACGTTTCTTCTTGTTCCTGCCACATGCCGAGGCGCACGAGGGATTGGAAGCATTGGAACCTTACGTCAAGGTAGCTTTCACTTCTGGAAATATGCCGTCTTAGAAATGCGACGAAGTCAGGCAGTTGGGACGCTTCGGGGTAACAACTGGTAGCCCAGATCGCCGCAGCTATCGCGTAGCTTGGCAACGAAGGATCCTGCGCGACTAATCCGAGCCTTGCTACTGCACTTGGGGGGATGAGGTGCCGGTCGGCAAGACTCTGCAACCCGGCAATGGCTAACATCCTTTTTGTGCCGATCTCTCGTATCTCGCACACACCGAACAGTTCCTCGACGACGGCGTCGGCATCAGATTGCGCCAGCCATGCGGCGAGGCCGGCGGCGGCTTGGGCCGTTGATCTCAACGGAGATCCTTGCGCCATAATGCCCGTGCCAAGGATGACACGCAGAGCCTCAAGAGTGCCGATTGCAAAGAAAAACTCCACGGCGGCGATTCGGTCGGCGACAGAACCGCCACGACGTTCCTCCAATCGAAATTCCTCCAGAACAAGCTCCTCCGCCTTTTGCGGCCACGCGTTCAGCCTATAGTAAGAGGAGAAGGTGAGAGCATCTTGTAACGGGCCGCAATTTTCCCCCGCGTAGCGAGCGGTTTTTCTCAGATTAGTTCCGTCCTCGCCGGAACCGATCGAGAGGCGCCGCCGGAACCGAGCATGGCAAACCCACCGGGGTCGCTCCGCCCGCTGCCGCTATCCCTTCCTATCCCCGACCTTTTCTTGTGTAGGATGTCGAAGTGAGCGGAAGAACTCCCAAGGCCTACACCAGTCCAAAAAAGCTCTCCCGCCTGCAGAACGAACCTTGAGAGTGACAGCTCTCAGAGGCAGATCCTATGCAAATCCTACACCCATTCGCCGGCTCGGTGCAGCAATATATCGAGCAACTGGACAACCCCGATTCTTACCGCCTCGGACACTGCCCGCAGTGCCAGGCCAAACATCCACTGACCGCGCATGGTTTCTACACGCGCACACTCGTCGACACTGCGTTCGACGGCGTCATCCGCGTGCGCCGTTACTTATGCCAAACCTGCCAGCGCACTGTCTCTCTGCTGCCCGAGTTCGTCTTGCCTTACTTGCGCAGCAGTCTGTCAGTGATCGCGCTGTTCCTCATCACGAGTCTGCTTCTGGCGGGAACGCTCAACGCCGCGGCCTGCACCGCGCCGCCTCCGATGCCCTACCAGCGCGGCCAGTTCTGGATTCGCCGCTTCCGCGCGCAAGCCGAAACACTGTGCGCCGCGCTGGCCTCGTTGACCAAGCCCGTCCCCGCTCCCAACTTCGTCCACCGCGCCTTGAGCATGCTCGAAGCTACCGGCTGGACCGCGGCTCACCGCTTCCTGTTCGCCGGCGTGCGCTGCCACCTGCTGGGCTGGCCGCGCAGTCTGGCTCCCGACGGCCGCCGCGCCGCATTCTCCACCGCCGCCGCGCCCGCCTGAGCTTCCCCACACACCATTTGCATGGAACCGCGCGGCCTTTCTGCTTACGCTTTGAGACAGGAGAAAACTCCATGGATGATAAAGCCGAAAAGGTCGCGCTGTTTCGTTACGGATTAATCGCACCCTTAGTGTTGGAGACACTGCCGCGCGGCGAACTTACGCGCCGCGCGCAGGAAGTCGCCGCCCGCCTCTATGACATTCCTCATTCCAATCGCCGCCAGGTCTCGGTGGACACGTTGCTCGATTGGACGCTGCGCTACCGCCGCAACGGACTGGCCGCGTTGTCTCCCAAACCGCGTCAGGACCGCGGACAGGCCCGTGCCGTGGCGCCGGAAACCGCCGCCCTCATTGAGCGGCTCAAGCGCGAGAACCCGCATCGTACCGGCGCCGCTCTGCTGCGCGAGTTGGCCGTGGCCAATGACCCCAAACAAGCGGACCTGTCGGCTTCCACGCTCTATCGTTTCCTGCGCGCCCGCGGGCTTACCGAGCGCCAACTGCTGCTCGACAAAGCCACCGCGCGCAAGAAGTACGAAGCGCAGTTCGCCAACCAGATCTGGCAGTCCGACATGCTCTTCGGCCCTTGGGTTGAACGCCCTGGTGGAGGCAAGCAGCAGGTCTTTCTCCAGGCCGCGCTCGACGACGCCAGCCGCCTCATCCCGCACGCCCAGTTCTATTCCAACCAGGGGCTGGATGCCTTTCTGGACTGCCTGCGCCAAGCCATCGCGGCCCGTGGCATCCCCACCCGCCTGTACATGGACAATGCCAAGATTTATCGCTCCCCGCAGTTGGCCCGCATTGCCGCCTCCATCGGCATCCTCATCGTGCA
>DATKFU010000339.1:0-4833 GCA_035511215.1 Bryobacteraceae bacterium
AGACGCACGGCGCGGGGCCTGGGCAGGCCAAGGCGGTGGCGCGGTGCCCGTGCAGGGACGTGAACGTCGGAAGGGGCGGCATGCGCGTTAAAAGGCGATCACGGGGGCAGCGATCGGCAGTCAGCCGGCGGCGTGGTGGCGCCTCCCGGCACGTTGGCTGGCCCGGCGACGCAAATCCGGGCACGTCTGGCGCGTTCCTGGCGCCTCGCCGGATCGCCGCGCCAGCACCCGCCGGACGCGGGCTGAGATTTTCAAAAGTGGGACGCCACAGGACGTTCCAGACAGTCCGCACTCTGGAACCGGGCTTCTGCCGCGGCCTTCGCAGACATTCTCAGAAGTGCATTGCGAGCACGGATGAGCCAGCTCAGTCTTCGTTTGCCCGGCCGCGCAGTTTCTTGGAGAAGGATCGTCGCGATTTTGCCGTGAGCCGACGGATCTTGGAGCCGAGCGTGGGCCGACTTGGGCGGCGGGTTTTCGGGGCGACTTGCGCGCGGGCGATCAGTTCGTTCGGTCGCGCTCGGGCTTCGGCTCGATTGGCCTCCTGCGTCCGGTGTACGCGGGACGTGATGATCAGCACGCCGTCTTGCGTGGCGCGATTGCCGGCTAATGCGAGGAGGCGCCGGCGTACGTCGGCGGGAAGCGAGCGAGATTGGCCGACATCGAAGCGCAGTTGGACGGCAGTGGAAACTTTGTTGACGTTCTGGCCGCCAGGACCGGAAGCGCGAACAAAGGTCATTGTAAGTTCCGAATCTGGAATGAATATTCGCAAATGCCACTTCCAGAATAGCCCGTAATGGGGTGGCAGCACGCGAAGAGAATAGTAGCGATCGGCCTGGAAGGCGGGCCGTGGAGAACGACAAGGCGCAGTCTGATTCGACGACCCGGCGAATCGACTCCTGCGCTTGCTGAGCAAGTCGTGCCCAGTGTAGGGGGTGCTTTGGGCACGCGCGATTCATTGGGGCGTTGGCGAGGAGTGTGTTCCGATAACTACCGGTTAGGGCCCGCCCCGCCCGCAGGACCGCAGCACAGCGCCAGACGCACGGCGCGGGGCCTGGGCGGCCCAAGGCGGCGGCGCGATGCCTGAGCGAAGCTATGACGGTGGGGCGGGCGCCGAAGCGACTGCATGAGCGTTTAAGGCGATCGGCGGGGTCAGCGATCGGCAGGCAGCCGGTGGCGCGGTGTTGCTTGCGCGGTGGCGGCTCCCGGCACGCGGCTGGTTTCGGCTGGCCCGGCGCCGCGCAACATCCGGGGTACGTCTGGCGCGTTCCCTTGCGCCCTGCGAGATAGCCGGCATCCCCTCGTCCGTCGCCGTGGGCCCTCCAGCGAGCGGATGGCGGACTTTAATCGGCGAGGGGGCCTGTCCAAGGATCAATAGCTGCGGTCTGCCCCGCGCCGTCGGCCCCCGCGCTTCACGGCGGTTGGGCCAAACTGAAGTGATGATCGATCTCTGGACGTTCGGCGGCCTCTCTTGGCGAGAACTGTTCAAACGAACCGTGAGGGAATCATGGAAAGACGAGGTGTTCGGCCAAGCGGCGCGTCTCGCCTTCTACCACTTCCTGGCACTGTTCCCCGCGCTGCTCCTGGCCGCCACAATACTCGCGCGATTCTCGGGAACAGGTTCCGATCTTCTCAAGACGTTGGAGTCCTCGCTCGGAAGCATTCTCCCGGCGCGCGCGTTTGAAATGGCAACGGGCTTTTTCGCCGAGATCAGCAAAGGCGCCGCACGACACACAGTCTGGTTCGCGATGTTTGGATCGCTGTGGGCTGCCCTGAACGGTACCTGGGCTGTGATGTCGGGACTCAACGCAGCCTACGAGGTTGAGGAGCAGCGATCATGGTGGCAAGTCGCGCTTACTGGCGCAGCCCTGACCATCGCACTTGCGGTGCTTGGGTCTGCCTCGCTTGTTCTTCTCTGCTACAGCCGGAAAATGGAGGCTGCGATCATACAGCGCGCAGGCGTTTCGAACAGCCTTTCGGCCGTGTGGCAGGCTACCCAGTGGCCCATTCTCGCAGTGATGTTGCTCATCGCCTTCGCCCTGTTGTACCGCTTCGGTCCGAATCTCTCCGACAGGGAAATGCGCTGGACCACGCCCGGTTCGGTTATCGCCGTGGTCCTCTGGCTGTGTGCGTCCGGACTGTTCCGCGGCTATATGGCATATCAGGCGTCGAAATACGACCAGGCGTATGGTTCCGCCGGAGCTCTTGCCATCCTGCTCCTATGGTTTTACTTTACGGGCGCCGCCATTCTAGTCGGAGGTGAGGCAAATTCCGAGATCGAAAATGCCGCCAAGCAGCACGGTCACCCGGATGGAAGCCGCCCCGGTGACCGTCGTTAATGGCGGGTTCCCGCGGATCGCGTTGGATCGGCCCTCGAAGGCGCGATGACCATGCCCAGGCACCAGCCCGCGATCGTCGTGGAATGCCACAGCAATTTTGCGCGCGCGTAAAACCTTGTGGTCCACGTGGCCCGCCCCAGCCGTCAGCCGTCCGCCACGGCCTTCCTTGGGCCGGCCCGCGCGGCGTGAACCCAGCGCGCCGGGCTGCAGCCTTCCTGGCTCGTCGATCAGCCGCGCCACATCGTAAACGAGGCTGGCGCCCGCGGACTCCAGCAGCACGCGCGCTATTTTGTCCTGACCGCAGGACCGCGGCACAGCGCCAGACGCACGGCGCGGGGCCAGGGCGGGCCAAGGTGGTGGCGCGGCGCCCGAGCGGAGCTATGGACGTCGGAGCGAGCGGCATGCGCGTTAAAGGCGTCAGCGGGGTTAGCGATCGGCAGCCGGCGGAGCCATGCCGGCGGAGCCATTGATTGCTATCGCGCATCGGCCGGGAGAGCCTGAACAACCCTCCGAAGACGGTTGCCGGACGTATGGAGATGCTGGAGCGGGAAGGCCTGGCACAGACGGCGTCCATTCTTCGCGAATAAATATATGATCGCGGAATAGGAAGCAGTTCAATGATGCTTCCCGGCGGAAACTGCCGCTAAACCCAAGGCCTGACGCCCCGCCGCTCGAGATAAGAGCTGCGATCGAAGCGACCGGTGGTATACTAGCCAGCCAGGAATGTGCTCCAGATCGACAAAATAGGGGACAACTGAAAGACGCTTTCCGATACGGGACAAGAGGAAATCAATCAAAAGGAAAAATAATGATGCGAACACTGGGTAAATCGTTGCTTGCAATCGTCGCGCTTGTGCCGGTAGTGACTATCGTTTGCCAGGCGCAATCGCTGCCCCTGTTGACTCGCCATGTGCGCCAGGTGGTTCTCAATGGGCAGGCCAAACCAGTCGCGCAACTAACCTCGAACCAGGCCATGAACCTGGATGTTGTACTGCCGTTGGCCGATCCGGCGGGACTGGCTTCCTTTTTGCAGGAGCTCTACGATCCGGCCAGCCTTATCTACCGGCATTTTCTCACGGTGCCGGAGTTCACCGCGCGGTTTGGACCCAGCCAGCAAGACTATGACGCCGTGGTTTCCTTCTTGACCGCGAACGGCTTCGCGGTCGTTGGCGGCACACACGACGGCATGGACGTGCAGATCAAGGGCCCCGTTTCCGCCATCCAGAGTGCTTTCCACGTAGCCGTGAGCACCTACGAGGACACCACCGCGGGCCGTACTTTTTACGCCATCGACCGCGAGCCCACCGTAAACCTGCCATTCCCGCTCTGGCACATCTCCGGTTTGGACAATTACTCGAACCCGCATCCCATGTATGTCAAGAAGAGCGACTACGCCAAGCTCCTGGGTATCGAGCCGGAGGCCGTCGTTTCCCAAGCCACCACCGGCTCCGGCCCGTCGTCTTCGTTCTTGGGCAGCGACATGCGCGCAGCCTACTACGGCGGAACCGCACTCACCGGCGCTGGCCAGAACCTGGGGCTGTTCGAGTACTTAGGCACCGACTTGACCGACTTGACCACCTATTTCAAGAATGTCGGTCAAACCAACAATGTGCCGATAACCCTGCTCTCCACGGACGGGACCAGCACATCCTGTGTGGATTCGAGAGCTGGTGGCGACTGTGACGACACCGAACAAACGCTCGACATGACCCAGGCGATCGGCATGGCTCCGGGCTTGGCCAGCCTCGTGATGTATATCGGATCCACCGATACCGCAATCATCAGCGCCATGACCACGCACAGCCCGCTGCCCACCACCATCGGCTGTTCGTGGGGCTGGACCCCGGCGGATCCAACCACGCTCGACCCGTACTTCGAGAAAATGGCGGCTCAAGGCCAGAACTTCTTTGCGGCTTCCGGCGACTCCTCCACTTGGTCGTCCAGTAACGAGGCATGGCCGGCGGACGATGCGCATGTTGTTTCTGTAGGCGGCACGGACCTGGTCACCGCCAGCGCGGGCGGGCCCTGGAAGTCGGAAACCGCCTGGTCGGACAGCGGCGGCGGGATCTCGCCGGACGGAATCGCGATCCCCTCGTGGCAGCAGCTCGCCGGCGTGATCAACTCCAGCAACAAGGGTTCAACCACCCTTCGCAACGGCCCGGACGTGTCTGCCAACGCGAACTTTACATTTTACGTCTGCGCCGACCAAACGACTTGCACGGCAAACGAATACGGCGGCACTAGTTTTGCCACACCCATGTGGGCTGGCTACATTGCCCTGGTCAACCAGCAGTTGGTTTCGAACGGCGAACCAACCATTGGCTTCCTGAACCCGACGATCTACGCGCAGAATGTGACGTCCAGCTATACGGCGGACTTCCACGACATCACCAGCGGCACATCCGGCAGCTATTCGGCTGTGGTTGGTTATGATCTCGTGACCGGCTGGGGCAGTCCGAACGCCGGGCTGATCAACGCTCTTTCCGGAACGTCGACT
>DATKFU010000340.1:0-11732 GCA_035511215.1 Bryobacteraceae bacterium
GGGAGGGGGAGGCGCCACGAACGTCACGCACACCGGCGAGACCACCTCTACCTTCTCCCCAGTCGGCGTCAGCCGGCCATTGCTCGGGTTCACCCGGAACACCACCACCGTGTTCGAATTCTGGTTCGCGGCGAACAGATATGCGCCCGTGGGATCGAGCGCGAAGTTGCGCGGCTCTTTGCCCAGCGTGGGAACATCCTCGATCTGCGTCAGCAATCCCTTGGCCGGGTCGATGGCGTAGACCGCGATGCTATCGTGGCCGCGGTTGGAGCCGTAAAGATACCGGCCTTTGGGGTGCACTGCCAATTCAGCCGTGGTGTTCTCGCCCTTAAAATCCTTGGGCAGCGTGGGGACGGTCTGCAGTTCGTGGAGCGATCCTTTGTCTCCATCCCAATCGAACGCCGTTATGGTGTTGCCTATTTCGCTGATCACATACGCCCACCGCCCGTTCGGGTGCAAGGCGAAATGCCGCGGCCCGGACCCCGGCTTCACGCGGCCGAAGGGCGGATCGTTGGATGCGAGTTTGCCATTTTCCAGATCGTAGCGATAGACCAGCAGTTTGTCGAGTCCCAGGTCGGCGACCACGGCGAAGCGGTTGTCGGGCGTCAGGACGACATCGTGCGCGTGCGGCTCCTTTTGCCGCTCGGGATCCACGCTGGAGCCGAGATGTTGCACGAAGTCCGACGATTCGCCCAGTGCGCCGTCCGGCTTGATAGGCAAAACAGCCACACTGCCGCCGGTATAGTTGGCTACCAGGACGTGTTTGCCGGCCTTGTCCACAGTCAGATGACACGGGTCCGCGCCGCGCGATGCCACGGTGTTCAGCGCGCTAAGCTTGCCGGAACGCCGGTCGATGGCGAACGAAGATACCGAGCCGCTCTTGGCGTTCTGATAATCTCCGATTTCGTTTGCCGCGAACAGGAAGCGTTGCGCGGGATCCACCGCCAGGAACGAGGGGCTCACCGTCTCCGCCGCCAGTTCCACTGGAGTCAGCTTGCCCGTAGCCGGGCGAAACCGGCAGACATAAATGCCCTTGCTGCCCTTGCCGGTGTAGGTCCCGAAGTAGACCAGGTACTCCCGTAAACCCTTCGATGCGCCCACCAGGCGCGCGGACGGGAGGAAAGCGGACAGGGCCAGCAGCAAGACGGAAACGTACCGAATGGTTCGCATGCGTTTATAGTAAGCGCATTGCGTGCATGTGGCGCAAGCGAAGTCCGGAATCCTGGAGGGCTGGAGGGCTCCCCCACGTTGAAATCGGATAGAATAGTCTTATAGCCCCCGCGAAATTCAGCGGAGAAAAAACTATGCCTGAACGAACTATCCAAATCACCGAACTTATTCTGCGCGACGCCCACCAGAGCCTGATGGCCACGCGCATGGCCCTGGAAGATCTTGTGCCGGCTTGCGAAGACCTTGATAAAGCTGGGTTTTGGTCCATCGAGTGCTGGGGCGGCGCCACCTTCGACGCCTGCATTCGATTCCTGAATGAAGATCCCTGGGAGCGCTTGCGCACTTTTCGTAAACTCATGCCCAACTCGCGTTTGCAGATGCTGCTGCGCGGCCAAAACCTGCTGGGCTACCGGCATTACGAGGACGAAGTCGTACGCCGATTTGTGGAGAAGGCTGCCGAGAACGGCATGGACGTTTTCCGCGTGTTCGACGCGCTGAACGACATCCGGAACCTGCGCACGTCGCTCAAAGCCGTGCGCGCCACCGGCAAACACGCCCAGGGTACTATTTGTTACACCATTAGCCCCGAGCACACCATTCCCGCCTTTGTCACCATGGCTGAGCAGCTTGTGGATCTGGGGTGCAACTCCATCTGCATTAAGGATATGGCCGGGCTGCTGAAGCCCGCTCCGGCCTACGAATTAGTTGAAGGCATCAAAACCGCCTGTGGGGAAGAAACGCTGGTCCACGTACACACCCACGCCACCACCGGCGTGACTCTGGTCAGCCTGATGAAAGCTATCGAAGCCGGCTGCGATATCGTAGATACCAGCATCAGCAGTCTCAGCCTGGGGCCCGGCCACAATCCGACTGAATCCCTTATCGAGATGCTGGAGGGCACCGGTTATCGCACCGTCGTCGACATGGAGCGGATCCGCAAGGTGCGCGACTACTTTAATAAGGTCCGGCCGCGCTACGCCGAGTTCCTGACGGGATTCAACGGCGTGGATACGGACATATTCCGCAGCCAGATTCCCGGCGGAATGATCTCCAATATGGAAAGCCAGCTCAAGCAGCAGGGCGCCGGCGACCGGGTGCGCGAAGTGTTGGAGGAGGTTCCCAGTGTGCGGCGCGACGCAGGCTATCCGCCGCTGGTGACGCCCTCCAGCCAGATCGTCGGCACGCAGGCCGTATTCAATGTCTTAATGGGGCGTTACAAAGTGATGACAGGTGAGTTCGCCGACTTAATGCTGGGCTACTATGGAAGCACTCTTGGCGAGAAGAATCCCGACGTAGTCAAGAAAGCCATCCTGCACTCCAAAAAGGAACCGATTTCCGGCCGTCCGGCGGATTTGCTGCGTCCCGAGTGGAACCAGTTGCGCGCCGATGCCCTGGCGTTGAACGGATGCAACGGCAGCGACGAAGACGTTTTGACTTATGCGATGTTTCCGCAGGTGGCGCCTAAGTTCTTTCCGGCGCGCAGCCAGGGACCAAAAAATCTGAGTAAGGAGCCGGCCAAAGCGCCCGCCAAGCCCGCCGCTAAACCGGCATCTGCGCCGGCGCAGGGCCAAATGACGGAACCTGTATCGTATGTGGTGACTCTGAATGGTAAGTCGCATAACGTTACTGTGGCTCCGGTCCAGTAGGAATTGGAGGGCGGGCAATCTTGCCCGCAGCCGGCTTTCAGCCGGCTCCGAGGCAGCTAACAGGTAAAATATGGGCATCGAAGCCAAGATTCACGACTTAGAAGAGAAACGAGCCCGCCTGATGGAAGGCGGCGGCAAGGAGCGCATCGAGAAACAGCACCAGGCGGGTAAACTCACTGCCCGCGAGCGCATCGACCGGCTGATCGATAGCGCCAGCTTCCAGGAAATCGGCTTGTTCGCCAGGCATCACGCCACGCTGTTCGGCATGGCCGATAAGGAATTGCCGGCCGATGGCGTTATCACCGGCGCCGCCACGGTGGATGGCCGCCTCATTCACCTGGCGAGCCAGGATTTCACCGTCGGCGGCGGCGCCGCCGGCGAAGTGCATAGCGAAAAGGTCGCCGAGATGATGCGCTACTCGCTCAAGACCGGTTCGCCATTCGTCTTCATCAACGACTCAGGCGGCGCGCGCGTGCAGGAAGGCATCAACAGCCTGGCGGGATACGGCCGCGTATTCTACATGAACGTGATGCTCTCGGGCGTGGTGCCGCAAGTGTCGCTGATTTGCGGCCCGTGCGCCGGCGGCGCGGCATATAGCCCGGCGCTGACCGACTTTATCATCCAGACCAAGGGCGCGCAGATGTTTATCACCGGCCCCTCGGTGATCAAACAAGTCACCGGCGAAGTCGTGACGGCCGACCAGTTGGGCGGTCCGGCGGCGCAAATGACTTACTCCGGCGTAGTGCATTTCATCGCCGAGAACGACGACGAGGCCGCCTTCATCTGCCGCCGCCTGCTGAGTTATCTGCCATCGAACAATCTGGAAGATCCGCCGCGCCTGCCGTACGACGGACCGCTCGACCCCGATCCTGCCGTCAACACTCTCGTTCCCGACGATGGCAAGATCGCTTACGACATGCGCTCCGTAATCGCTGCGCTGCTCGACCAGGGCGATTTTATGGAAGTGCAGTTGAGTTTTGCGCAGAATATCCTGATCGGCTTCGGCCGTATCGCGGGCCGCCCGGTAGGAGTCATCGCGAACCAGCCTTCCGTGATGGCGGGCGCGCTGGATATCAATGCGTCCGACAAGGCCGCGCGGTTTATCCGCTTCTGCAACGCGTTTAATATCCCGCTGGTGACCCTGGTGGACGTGCCCGGTTTCATGCCCGGAGTGCAGCAGGAGTACGGCGGCATCATCCGGCATGGCGCGAAGCTCCTGTTTGCGTACTCGGCGGCCACGGTTCCGAAAGTCACCGTGATCGTGCGCAAGGCCTACGGCGGCGCATACCTGGCGATGTGCGGCAAGGATTTGGGAGCCGATCGCGTGGTGGCCTGGCCCACCGCGGAAATCGCGGTCATGGGCGCGGAAGGCGCCGTCGAAGTCGTTTTCCGGAAAGAGATCAACGAAGCTCTCGATAAAGACGCCAAAAAGGTGCGGCGCAAGGAATTGATCGACCTGTACCGCAACACGTTCTCGAATCCATACGTGGCGGGCGGGACGCGGCTGGTGGACGATATTATCGAGCCGGCCGAGACGCGGCGGTATCTGGCTCTGGCGTTGGAAGCTCTGCAGACCAAGCGCGAGTTGCGTCCGGCTAAGAAGCACGGCCTGATGCCGCTGTAGGAAAGGCCTGCTGGGCTCGTGCGTTGTGGTGGAGAAAGCAATTTTATGGGTTTATTACTTTTGCCGCTGGGAATCTTCGCGGGATGGGTAGCGGGTGCCGCGATGTCGCGCCGCATGGTGCGGAGCGAAGTGCAGCGGCTGGAATCGCTGATCGAGAACAAGAACGGCAAGGCCGCCGCGGTACCTGAAGCCGCGCCCGTTGCGGCGCTGGTGTTGCCGCCAGTCCCCCAGCCCATACCTCCGGAACCTGAAAAGGTGGAAGAGGTCAGCCCCGAAACGATCATGGTCCTAACCGCCGCCGTGGCCGCGTTCATGGGGAAGCGGGCGCGCATCCGGAGTGCGCGGCTGGTGCGCACCGCGCCGTCCAACGCATGGGCGCAACAGGGCCGCGTATTTGTTCAGGCGTCACACAATCTGGGGGTAATGCACGGGCGATGAAGCTGCGAATTACAGTTGATCAAAAGACCTACGAAGTGGACGTGGAGGTCGCCGAAGACGATCGCGCGCCGGCCAATCTGTCCCACGCCTATATTCCGGCCGCTCCCACCGCTGTGCCATCCGGGCCACCGCCGCCTCCGCACCCAGCTTCGCCGGATAGCAACGTCGCGGAAGACAAGGTCTGCCGCAGCCCCGTCGCGGGCATCGTGGTGCGCGTGAATGCCCAGCCCGGCCAGCAGATCCAGGCTAACGATCCGCTGCTGGTGCTGGAAGCCATGAAAATGGAGACGAACATCACGTCGCCAGTGGCCGGCAAAATCAAGGCTATCAACGCCAACGTCGGCGATGGCGTGCAGACCGGACAGGTTCTGGTCGAATTCGAATAATTATGAGTGAAGATCTATCCAATATTCCTGGTTTTCAGTTTGTGGACCACGTAGCCATCGCGGTACGCCAAGGCGAACTGGATGCGCACGTCAAAGCGTATGGACTGCTCGGCTTCCGTGAGATCCATCGCGAGGAAGTTTACGGCGGCGACCAGGTGCGCGAGGCGCTGCTGCAAGTGGGCGAAGGCCCCAACCTGGTTCAATTGCTGGAGCCGTTAAGCCCCGATTCGCCGGTGCAAAAGCTGATCGACAAGAACGGCGGACGCGGCGGTCTGGCCCATGTAGCCTTCCGCGTGCGCCACGCCCAGGCTGCGTTCCAATACATGAAGGAGAACGGTTTCCAATTGATCGACAAAGCGCCGCGCCCCGGATCGCGCGGCACCACCGTGTTCTTCGTGCACCCGAAATCGCTGGGCGTCCTGATTGAAATCGTGGAGGACCCCACCTCATGAGCGACGCCATGACCGGGAATCTGACGTTAGCCGAGTTCCCGCCGGTCTCGACCGAACAGTGGGATGAGGTTGTGCGCAAGGACCTGAAAGGCGCGGCCCCCAAGACCAGACTCTACTACCGCGCGGAAGATTTGCGCGGGCTTGGGTATTTGGATTCCGCGCCCGGCGAGTTTCCATATACCCGCGGCACGCGCGGCGACAATGCGTGGCGTATTCGGGCCGTGGTGCATGACGTCTCCGCGGCGCGAGCGGCGCTGGCTGGGGGCGCGGATGAGATCGGCTTCGTGCTCGGCGCGCAGAATATCGACGAGGTGTTGGAAGCTCTCCCCCGCTGCGCCGTTCACTTCGAAGCGGGCGAGCGCGCAACCGACGTACTGGAGGCGCTGGTCCGCAAGCCGGTCTCCGGCGGCTCCGTCGATTATGAGCCTTTGGCGGATTTCGACCGCGCCGCGCGATTGGTGCTGCAGAGCCAGGCTCTGCCTGATTTCCACCCCATCACAGTCGGCGCCCACCGATTCTCCGAAGCCGGCTCGACCATCGTCCAGGAACTCGGTTTCGCGCTAGCGGAAGGAGTCGAGATCGTCTCGCAACTCGCGGATCGCGGACTGCCGCCAGCCGATGCCGCGCAAGCCCTCGCATTTTCGTTTGCCATCGGATCCAACTATTTTCTGGAAATCGCCAAGCTGCGGGCCGCCCGCACGGTGTGGGCCCGCGCGGTCCGGAGCTTCCAGCCAGCCCCAGCCAATATCGCCAAGATGACCATTTACGCGCGCACCTCGCATTGGACCAAAACCATTTACGACGCGCACGTGAACTTGCTGCGGTCCACTACCGAAGCCATGGCCGCGGCTATCGGCGGCGTCGATGCGCTGCAAGTCGAACCGTTCGACGAACCCTATCGCGAGCCGGACGAGCCAGCGACGCGCCTGGCGCGCAATACCCAATTGATCCTGAAGCAGGAGGCCTGGCTGGATCGCTCGGTGGACCCTGCGGGCGGCTCGTATTACCTGGAAGTGCTCACCGATTCCGTCGCCCGCGAAGCCTGGAAGCTGTTTCAGCAAATCGAAGCGGCGGGCGGATTCGTGCAGTATTCCGAATCCGATGCGCTGCAGCGCGACATGGCCAAATCCCGCGCCGACCGCGAGGCGGCTGTGAGTACCCGCCGCACGGCCATCGTGGGGACCAACCAGTATCCCAATCTCGCCGAGCGCATGCTGCCCAAGATCGAGCGCGAAGATCCCGCGTCACGCGCCGCCCGCATTTTCGAAGCGATCCGTCTGCGCACGGAGCGCCACGCAGCCCGTACCGGCCATACGCCGCGGTTCCTGCTGCTCGAAGCCGGGGACGTGAAGATGCGCAAGGCCCGCTCCGCGTTCGTCACTAATTTTTTCGGCTGTGCGGGGTTCGAAATTCAAACCGCCGATGCGCTCACGGGCGATCCCGATGCCATCGTTCTGTGCAGTTCGGATCCAGAATACGTCACCCTCGCGCCGCAGGTGATTCGGCAACTGCGCGATGCCGGCAAGGCCACGCCGGTTATAGTGGCTGGCAATCCTGTCGATTCCATCGAGCAGTTGAAGCAGTCCGGCGTAGCGGATTTCGTGCACGTTCGCAGCAATGCGGCCGAAGTCCTGCGCGCCTGGCAGGAACGGCTAGGGGTGAGAGACTAACCATGCGTCCCGATTTTTCCAACATCGACTATAAGCCCACACCCGATGCTGCCGCGGCGCGCGCAAACCGGTCGGAGTGGCTTGCCCCGGAACACTTCGTCATCCAACCCTGGTACACGCGCGCGGATCTCGAGGGCATGGAGCATTTGGCTTACGCCGCCGGTCTGCCGCCCTATTTGCGCGGCCCCTATTCCACGATGTATTCCCGCCAGCCCTGGACCATCCGCCAATACGCGGGCTTCTCCACGGCCGAGGAATCCAATGCCTTCTATCGGCGCAATCTCGCAGCAGGCCAAAAAGGCCTGTCCGTGGCCTTCGATCTGCCCACCCACCGCGGCTACGATTCGGACCACGAGCGCGTGGTCGGTGACGTCGGCAAGGCCGGCGTGGCCATCGACTCCGTTCTGGACATGAAGATCCTCTTCGACCAGATCCCCCTCGACCAGATGTCCGTGTCCATGACCATGAACGGCGCCGTGCTGCCCATCATGGCCTTCTACATTGTGGCAGCCGAAGAGCAGGGCGTGTCTCCGGAACAGCTCAGCGGCACCATCCAGAACGACATCCTCAAAGAGTTCATGGTCCGCAACACCTACATCTATCCGCCGGAAGGCTCCATGCACATCATCGGCGATATCTTCCGCTACACCTCCCAGAAGATGCCGAAGTTCAACTGCATCAGCGTGAGCGGCTATCACATGCAGGAGGCCGGCGCCACGGCCGATCTGGAACTCGCCTACACGCTGGCCGACGGCCTTGAATACCTGCGCACCGGCATTCGCGCCGGCCTGGATATCGATAGCTTTGCGCCGCGCATCTCCTTTTTCTGGGGCATCGGCATGCACCACTTCATGGAAATCGCTAAAATGCGCGCCGCCCGCGTGCTGTGGGCCAAGCTGGTGAAGCAGTTGAACCCGAAGAATCCGAAGTCCATGGTGCTGCGCACGCATTGCCAGACTTCCGGCTGGAGCCTCACCGCGCAGGATCCGTTCAACAACGTCGTCCGCACATGCGTCGAGGCGCTGGCTGCCGCGCTGGGCCACACCCAGTCGCTGCACACCAACGCGCTCGATGAAGCCCTGGCGCTGCCCACCGATTTTTCCGCGCGCATCGCCCGCAATACCCAGATCTACCTGCAGGAGGAGACCGAGATCACCAAAGTCGTGGATCCCTGGGGCGGCTCCTACTACGTCGAAAAGCTCACGCAGGAGCTCATGCACCGCGCCTGGCAATTGATCCAGGAAGTGGAGCAATTGGGCGGCATGGCTAAGGCCATCGAAACCGGCTTGCCCAAGATGCGCATCGAAGAAGCCGCCGCGCGCAAGCAGGCACGCATCGATTCCGGCAAAGATATCATCGTGGGAATCAACGCTTATCATGCGGAATCCGAGGCAGCCTTGGACGTCCGGGTCGTGGACAATACCGCCGTGCGCAAGTCGCAACTCGCCCGCCTGGAGGAGTTGCGGCGTACGCGCGATGTGGTCGCAGTGCGGGATTCCCTCGCCGCCCTCACGCGCTGCGCAGAAACGGGGAATGGCAACCTGCTCGATCTGGCAGTCGCCGCGGCCCGTTGCCGCGCCACGCTGGGCGAAATTTCCATGGCACTCGAACGCGTGTGGGGCCGTTACCAGGCAGTCACGCGCACCATTTCCGGCGTATACTCGGCGGAGAGCAAGATGGACGAAAACTTTCAGAAGGCCCGCCACATGGCGGATGAATTCGCCGCCGCCGAGGGCCGCCGCCCGCGCCTGCTGGTGGCCAAGATGGGACAGGACGGCCACGACCGCGGTTACAAGGTCATCGCCACCGCGTTCGCCGATTTGGGCTTTGACGTGGATATCGGGCCGCTCTTTCAGACTCCGCGCGAGGTGGCCCGTCACGCCGTCGAGAACGACGTTCATGTGCTGGGAGTTTCGTCGCTGGCGGCCGGCCACAATACGCTGGTACCGCAGGTGATCGAAGAGCTGAAGAAGCTGGGCCGCGAGGATATCCTGGTGATCGTCGGCGGCGTCATTCCCCCGCAGGATTACGATTTTCTTTACAAGAGCGGTGTGGCGGGCATCTTTGGACCCGGCACCGTAATACCACTGGCGGCGCAGGAGATTTTGAAGACACTGGCCGCCAACCCCGTGGAGAGAGTCTAAAGTGGAGCCGGCGCCCGCGCGCCACCGGAGGCGCCTCGCGCGCGACGCCTACGTCGAAGGTGTGCTGCGCGGCGACCGCACCATCCTCAGCCAGGCCATTACTCTGATCGAAAGCCTGCATGCCGACGATATCGAACTGGCGCAGGACGTATTGGAGCAGTGCCTGCCGTACTCCGGCGATTCCATCCGCGTCGGTATCACCGGCGTGCCGGGCGCCGGCAAGAGTTCCCTCATCGAAGTACTGGGCGCGTACCTCACCGGCGAACGGGCGGAGAAAGTCGCTGTGTTGGCGGTGGACCCCTCCAGCCAGGTATCCCGCGGCAGCATCCTGGGTGACAAGACCCGCATGGAAACGCTGGCCAACGACGACCGCGCCTTCATCCGGCCGTCGCCCTCGGGCGGATCGCTGGGCGGCGTGGCGCGTCGTACCCGCGAAACCATGCTGCTCTGCGAGGCGGCCGGATATCGGAACGTGCTGGTCGAAACAGTGGGCGTGGGCCAGTCGGAAACCGCCGTCCGCTCCATGGTAGATTTCTTCCTGCTGCTGATGCTGGCGGGCGCGGGCGATGAGTTGCAGGGCATGAAGCGCGGCATCGTCGAGATGACCGACCTGATCGCCTTCAACAAGGCGGACGGCAACAATCGCGACAAAGCCGAAGCCGCCCGCCGCGAGTATGAAAGCGCGCTGCATCTGTTCTCCGCTTCCGGCATGGGCTGGACGCCGCGCGTGACCACCTGCTCGGCGCGCGCCCGCGAAGGCATCGCCGAAATCTGGGATGCCGTGCTGGAACACAATGCATGGCTGACCAGCACCGGGCAACTCGCCACCTACCGCCAGCAGCAGGCGAAAAGTTGGATGTACGAGTTGATCGAACAGGCCCTGCGCGACGAGTTCAGGCGCCACGCCGGCGTGCGCGAGAAGCTGGCATCCTACGAGCAGGAAGTGCTCGCCGGACATCTCAGCCCGTTTCGCGCCGCGCGCCGCTTGATCCGGATTTATACGGAGAATCCCTCATGATTTTTTCTTTTCCTTTGCTTTCGGCCGAAGAGGCTGCCGCGCTGATCGAGCACGGCCAGACCGTCGGCTTCAGCGGCTTCACTCCGGCCGGCGCGCCCAAAGCCATCCCCATGGCGGTCGCCGAACGGGCCATCGCGGAACACCAAGCCGGGCGCGAGTTTCAGATTGGCGTGCTCACCGGCGCTTCCACCGGCATTTCGCTGGACGGCGCCCTGGCCAAGGCCGACGCCATCAGCTTCCGCACCCCCTATCAGTCCGACCCGGCCCTCCGCGCGCGCATTAACGCCGGCCAGACCCGCTTCTTCGACATGCACCTGTCGCTGATGCCACAGGCCACGCGTTACGGTTTTCTGGGCCCCGTGCATTGGGCCGTCGTGGAGGCCAGCGACCTGACTGCGGGCGGCGGTATCGTGCTCACGTCTTCGGTGGGATGCGCGCCGACGTTCTGCCACAAGGCCGAGAAGATCATCGTCGAGCTGAACCATCGCCATCCGCCCACGCTGCTTGGCGTCCATGACATTTACGAGCCGGCCGATCCGCCGCACCGCCGCGAGATCCCCATTTATGCGGCTTCGGACCGCATAGGATCGCCGGTAATCAAGGTGGACCCGGCGCGCATCGCCGGCGTGGTCGAAACCGCCGCTGACGATGAGACCCACGGATTCGCCGAAGCCACGCCGGTCACCGAGAAGATCGGGCAGAACGTGGCCGAATTCCTGGCGGCCGAGATCGCCTCCGGCCGCGTGCCGAAATGCTTCCTGCCGATTCAATCCGGTGTGGGCGATATCGCCAATGCCGTGCTGGGCGCACTCGGCAAGCATCCTGACATCCCGGCCTTCGAAATGTACACCGAAGTGATCCAGGATTCCGTCATTCGCCTGATGAAGAGCGAGCGCGTCAAGTTCGCCAGCAGTTGCTCACTGACCGTGAGCCACGCGATGTTGCGCTTGGTTTACGACAACCTGGAGTGGTTCCGCTCGCGCATTCTGCTGCGGCCGCAGGAAATCAGCAACAACCCGGAAGTGATCCGGAGGTTAGGTATCATCTCCATCAACACCGCCATCGAAGTGGATATCTTCGGAAACGTGAATAGCACGCACGTTATGGGACGCCAGATGATGAATGGCATCGGCGGCTCGGGCGACTTCACGCGCAATGCATATCTTTCGATCTTTACTTGTCCG
>DATKFU010000341.1:0-9489 GCA_035511215.1 Bryobacteraceae bacterium
GGGCGTGTCTTGAGGGCGATTCCGCTGACACCGTGGTGGGTGCATGCCCGGCGCCAACGAAACAAACGGGAGATGCGGGAACACCTCCGCCGCTATTACGCAAACGGACAGTAGCATTGGCTGCGTCACCATTGACAGACCACCCTGGCGCAGGAACCCTGGCTGTGTTGGCACCATGGCCATCGGTCAGGCCAATCGGGTTCCAGAACGGCGGCGCAGCTCCGGACGCACGGCGCGGGGCCTGGGCGGACCAAGGCGGTGGCGCGAGCGGAGTGTGCCCATAACTACCAATTAGGGCGCGCGTCGCTTCCACCAACAGCTTAAGCCCATGCGCCCGGCGCCCCGCCAGATCGCCGCGCCGGCAGCTGCGGGACGCGATGCGGCCGGGAGGACCGGCCCTCGGAGCGCCAGCGGCGTCGCGCGCCGCGACGTAATCGAGAGGGCGGGAAGCCGGCAGGGTATGAGTTCATAGCGAGGTCTTGGACCGCGACGGCGCGGGCGGGTTGCCGAAATCCGTCGTATTCCGTTACCCGCCGAGTTACTATTTGATCGTGTAAGTTGCCGACGCTGCCGCACTGTTTGCGTAACCGGAAGCCACGGCAATCGCCTGGATCGTCTCGGTGGCCGAAACCTTAATAGCCGCGCTGTACTTGGTGGACTGAGCCGTCGGTGTTGCGCCATTGGTGGTGTAGAAGATCACTGCGCCTTTGGTTGCGTCCGTCAATGTGATTGATTGCCCTGCCGCGTAAGTGCCGCCGTTCGGCGACAACACCGGCGTTGCGGCCGGCAGAATGAACGTATATGAGGCCGAGGCCACCGCACTGTTGGCGTAGCCAGAAGCCACCGCGATTGCCTGGATCGTGGTCGTCTGGCTTACCACGATGGCCCCGGTGTACTTGGTGGAACTGGCTGTCGGTATTGCGCCATTGGTGGTGTAGTAGATCACTGCGCCTTTGGTTGCGTCCGTCAATGCAATCGATTGCCCCGCCGTGTAAGTGCCGCCGTTCGGCGACAACACCGGCGTTGCGGCCGGCAGCATGAACGTATATGTGGCCGACGCCACCGCACTGTTGGAGTAACCTGAAGCCACCGCGATTGCCTGGATCGTAGTCGTCTGGCTTACTACGATGGCCCCGGTGTACTTGGTGGAACTGGCCGTCGGTGTTGCGCCATTGGTCGTATAGTAAATGACTGCGCCTTTGGTTGCGTCCGTCAATGCAATTGACTGCCCCGCCGCGTAAATCCCACTGTTCGGCGACAACACCGGCGTCGCGGCCGGGAGCATGATCGTATATGTGGCCGAGGCCACCGCACTGTTGGCGTAACCTGAAGCCACCGCGATTGCCTGGATCGTAGTCGTCTGGCTTACCATGATGGCGCCGGGGTACTTGGTGGAACTGGCCGTCGGCGTTGCGCCATTGGTCGTGTAGTAGATCACTGCGCCTTTGGTTGCATCCGTCAATGTAATCGATTGGCCCGCCGTGTAGGTCCCCCCGTTCAGCGGCAGCACTGGCGTCGCAGCCACAGGCGGGGAGAGTATCTCTGTCCCGGTAACTGGGATCGTCTGCCCGGTGGTGGCGGCGTTCGGCATGTCGGTAGCCACCGTCACGCTTTCGCTTAGCAAGATCGAACCTCCGGACGTGCCGGCTGCAACTGGCGAGAAGTTCATAGTGAGGGTACAGGTTTCGCCCGTAGTCAGCGACGTGCCCGATTTGCAGTCACCCGTCCCTGAGGGCTCCTCCGGAAAGTCGGTGGGATAAGTTACCGCCAGGAACTGGAGCGCCACGTTGCCCAGATTGCAAAGTGTAACTGTCTGCGGGCTGTCGGTACTCGTCGCGCCTTCTTTGGTGGCCGCGAAGCTTAAAGTCGGCACAGCCGTGAAGTCCTCCTTCAGGGTCCGTTGGTTTCCGCTATCGGCGATATAGACATTGCCGGTCCCGTCCACGGCGACCCCATAGGGGTAAGCCAGGCCGCTACCCACCGTACTTTGGATTACGCTAGTGCCCCCAGTGGTCAGCCGCAACACCTGGCTATCCATACTGTCGGCGATATACAGGTTGCCGCTTCCATCCACCGCCACTCCATAAGGGTAAGACAGCCCACTGGCAACTGTAGTCTGATTGTAGCTTGCCCCGGACAGCGTCTCTTCCACCACCCGGTTATTGAAGGTATCAGCAATGTAGACATTCCCGGCGCCATCCACCGCGATCCCATAAGCCGCATTCAGGCCAACGGCAGGCACGATGCTCTGGGTATATGTCCCGGCCGACAGGGTCTCCTTCAGCGCCCGCTTGTTCGAGGCATCCGTGATGTAGAGGTTGCCGCTTCCATCGACCGCGATCCCGTAGGGTTCACTCGGATAAGTCGCCGGCGGGATGTTTACGGCCGTGCTCTGCACATAGCTGCCTCCCGACAGCGTCTCCTTGACGATCCGGAACTCATAGGTGTCGGCAATATAAAGGTCGCCGGCTCCATCCACCGCAATTCCAACGGGGCTCGCCAATCCGCTACCCAAAGGACTCTGGGTATAGCCGGTCCCCGACAGGGTCTCCTTCACCAACGAGTTAATGTTACTGAGGCTATTGATCACATATAGGTTGCCGCTTCCATCCACGGCGATGTGCTCGGGGAAAGTCTGGCTGTTGAAGGTGAGTGTGCTTTGTATACCGGGCAGAAAACTGGTCTGCGGACCCTGGCCGGATCCGTAAACGTAAGCGGCCGCCATCCTATTAGCTGTTGTGTCCGTCAAAACCACCGCACCGTAGCGCATTCCGGGGTACCGCGGCTTGAAGGTCACCTCGACCGTGCAACTGGAGTTGGCCGCGTAAGCCGCTTCGGCCGCACACGTACCCCCACCGGCGTTGGTAAAGTCCAGTCCAGCGGCTCCTTGCGTAAGGACCGTAATGGAACCCAGCGTCGCGGCGCTGGGAATGGAGACCGTCACCGCTGCCGTTTCGCTGGCCGCTACATTCACGAGACCAAAGTTGGTCGCGGCCGACTGGGCCAGGCCTAGACCCGACAACAGGTATCCTGCTGAGCAGATGCAAAGTAAACGAGCCGTTCTCATCTATATCATCCTCCCGAAAAGGAAGCGGACTTGCGCTGGAATAGCTTAGTCCCAAGCCAGCGCGGCTTGAATATGTTCTTATCGGACAGATGGCAACATCTTTGCGGAATTGAATCTGGGGTGCGGCAGTGTTGGAGTTTATTTCCGCGGCTTCGAAGCCGTCATGCATCCACGATGCCTTCTTGGGCCGCGCCCGCGTGGCGTGAAGGCAGCGCACCGGTGGCTAAGTGTTCCAGGTCCAGCCGCGCGACATCGTAAACGAGGCTGGGGCCTGCGGACTCCAGGAGCACCCGCGGTGTTTTGCCAAGCCTGCAGAGCGGTGGCACGGTGCCAGACGCACGGCGCGGGGCCTGGGTGGGCCAAGACGGTTGCGCGATGCCCGAGCGAGGCCTTCGAACCGTGGGGCGGGCGGCAGAGCGGCGCATGCGCGTTAAAGGCGTCAGCGGGGTCGGCGATCGGCAGTCACGCCGCCGGCGCGGCGGGGACTCCCGGCACGCGGCCTGGTTTCGGCTGGCGCGGCGACGCCACCATCGGCGTTTTCGCGCGACGCGCGTCTTCCGTCCGGTTGACACCGAGCCGGACTTAGCCAATGCCCCAATTTCACAACATTCCGCACGTCTCCATGACGGGCCGCAGAATCCGGACGCGCTCGTTATCAAGCTCGGAAACTCTCTTGGCTATGAAGCTCTTGGGTCTGTCGAACTTTGGGAGATATCTCCAGAGATCGGCGTTGTAATCGGCCGGCATCTGCGGTGGAGCTACGTGGCTGGGCTTCCACCCACAGACCGTCCATGCGTGCCACTTCAGATAATCCGTCAGTGGACCGTCCTTATCAGTCAGGCTCGCAAAGCACTCTGGAACAATCGCCAGATTGGCCAGATGAGTATACGACTCGACGTCATCACACGCCGGCCATATATGCGCAAATCCCCAGCCCCTTCGATTCCCAAGTACGGCTCCGTGCGCCCAGAGCACCGCCCGGGTCGGTGTCGTGTTGTCATCATACATGCCAACCGCCTTTCCGCTCTGCATGATTAACGTGAAGCGCGGGTTTTGTCGTCTTGCGCGTGATGTTGGAAAAGCTGCACGACCGAGCGCACGTACGGTGTCGGGGTTGGGAAGCCAACTCGTTTGGGCGACCATTCTGCAAAGGAATGGTAGGTACTCGCCAAGCGGTCCAAGTGGGGGAAGTCGCCAGCCCAAGACCATGGTGCAATTCTATCGCCATGCGGAGGATGAGTCATGAGGCGTGTGAGTTGGAAGGGCATTCAGCGGCGCACAAAGTCGGCACAGCGCCAAACCAAGGTGGTGGCGCGATGCCCAATCGAGGCTATGACGGCGGGGCGGGCGGCATGCGTGTTTACAGGCGATCAGCGGGGCCAGCGATCGGCAGCCGGCGGGCGGCGCGGTGTTGCCTGCCGGCACGCGGCTTGGTTTCGGCGGGCCCGGCGCCGCAATCCGGATACGTCTAGCGCCTTCCTTGCGCCCCGCCAGATCGGCGCGCCGGCAGTCGCCGGGCGCCGTCGTTTAGTCGCGGACGGCGCCGCGTGGCCGGTGCAGGCGTTAATGGCGACCCTTACCCAGGCGGGCATCGGAATGGCCCGAAAGCGGCTGTGTGCACTGCGATCGATCTGGCGTTCTTCACACGCTGGATGCCGGTATCAGTCCTTTGATTGCGCTGCCGGTTTGCGCCGGCTCCGTGTTCTAAGATCGACACCCCTGAACGGCTCCTCGAATAACGGAACGATAGGCGCAAGAGCCGCTCAGCTGAAAGAGGTGTCGACTATTTCCATCTTGACATCATGCAGCGGTTTGATCGGCGGGGTCAGCGGGATCGGCAACCTGCCGGTGGTGCGTTGCCGGAGAACGGCCAGGTATCGGTCGCAGTGAAGCAAGCTGCGGAATAGGAGCCGGGGAGGGGGCCGAAGTGAGGTCAGCGACACCAGAATCGGAATGAGTGCCGAAAAACCTCGGCAAGCAGCGAGCGGTGCTTCATTTCAAGATTCTAGAAAAAGCCGCAGGCGCCCGCAAGCCTGCGCACCAGATAGTCGAATGGATTATTCCCGGTCAAACACCAGGATATTTTTGGGCTCGCTTTCGCCCGCCTGGCGGACGCTCATCGTCAAGGTTTTTAGACCTGTAGAAACCTCGAACTGGATGGTTTGAGATTTGTTTGAGAGTTCCACACAGTGCTGGTTCACGCGGCGGCCCGAAAATGTAGATGCAGGCGGTGCATCCGGACCGGCGCTTGGAGAATCGTCTCCATCGAACTTGACCTTAAGAGCCAACTCCAGACCCGGACTGCTAAATGAAATGCCGCCGCCCCCGTACGGCTGGATCTCAAGCTCGATCTCCGCGTCCACCTGTCCGCTCGTGCTCACCCAATCGCCCGCAAACCCCGAGCCGGTACCCCTGCGCTCGTACACGTACACGAGGTGAACCGTCTTCCCATTGTCCGGGAAATAACTGAAATCATCGTGCAGCGTGTTGCCGTCCTTCGAGAGCGTCCAGATTGCCCTGATCTGCACTTTGCCGTCTTTCTTGCGCACGCCTCTCCACTCGTTCGGACTTACGATCGTCGTGGACATAGTCGTCCCGGAATTCGCCTGCTGGTCGGTTCCATCCGCGATAATCGTTTCAGGTGAGCCGCCGCCGAAGTCGAACGAATACTTGTTCCCTCCCAGGCTCATGACCTTCATCTCATCCCTCAGCACACTCTTGGCCGGGTTCACCTTCCATTTGCCTAAGAAGGGATCGTTAACTGCCCATAAGGTGGCCGTCGCCAGACAAACAACCGCGAGCGACGGAGAATTGCGCGATAGTATTCGCATGCCTGAATGCTAACCGCAGCCGCCGGCCCTGTCCTGCGAAATGTTGTGGAACGGACAAGCGTGTTGCCAAGCGGCCACGCGAATGTGCCGATATGTGCTACCACTTACGCGAACGCGTACACTTTCCCACTCCAGCCGCACGGCATCGTATAGGAGGCTTGGGCCCACGGTCTACGACAGCATTCGCCAATTCCCGCGCGGCACAGCGCCAGACGCACGGCGCGGGCCCTGGGCGGGCCAAGGCGATGTCGCGGCGGACCGAGCGAGGCTGTGGGCGTCGGAACGGGGAGCATGCGCGTTAAGGCGTCAGCGGGTCAGCGAATCGGCAGTCAGCCGGTGCGCGGTGGCGGCGCCCGGCACGAGGCGTGGCTTCTGCGGGCCCGGCGCCGCGAATCCGTGTGCGTCTGGCGCGTCGCTGGCGTCCCGCCAGATCGCTGCACCAGCAGCAGCTGACGCGAAGTCCGCGAAATGCCACACAATGCCCCACCCCCTAGGCGCGCGCGTAAAACTTTTGTAATTTGTACCTTGCGACAATGACGACCGGGCGCGCCCGCTAAAGGCGATAAACGGTAAGCGGCTGGCGATGACGCCGGGAGGCATCCGTAAGAATGCCGGCCGATCCAGCCGCGTCCCGATCCAAGCCAGGCCAGGAATCCCCGGTGTCACGAGGGCCCTTGCGCTACTCAAGAAATATCGACGCCAGCACCCGGGCGAGAGGCTCCAGAGCAACTCTGGCGACGCGTCTACCTGGAAGTTATTCCGAAGTATCGGGGTGCGGCGCGCTCGCGGCCACTCTGAACGCCAGCCACAAAACGCGATGCCTGGACGCAACATACGGCGGCCATTGTAATGGTTAGAATAGACGGAGTGACATTCGCACGCCGCGCCATCCTGCTCTTCGTAGTGACGGCAGCGTCGCTCGCGGTGGGCAACGCTCAACCGAGTTCCGGCGCGAGACTCGATGCGTTGATCGAAACGATTCGCGCGGAAGTTCACCCGCAGGACGCCATGGAGCGGATGCGTCGCATTTATTCGACCGATCGTTGGTTCACCTTCTCTAAGTTTCAGCAGACCGCCGAGTACTTGAAGAGCGCCTTGACGGATATGGGTCTCGATCATATCGAGAGTCTGTCCGCTCCGGCGGACGGCATCAGCCAGTTCGGCTTCTGGACCGAGCCGATGGCCTGGGATGTGAAGCAAGCCAAGCTTGAAATCATCGAGCCGGCCGTCGCCGCGGATCAGGCGGTGCTCGCGGATTTCGAGAAGGTTCCCACTTCGCTCGGCATGTGGAGCGGGTCCACGCCGCCGGAAGGTGTCTCCGCCGAAATTGTGGAACTCACGGCTACCGCAGAAGCCGAGATTCTGAAGCGGGACCTGCGGGGCAAGCTGGTGCTCACGCGGGTCAATCCAGCGAACATCAAATGGCTGCTGGTGAAGGCGGGCGCACTTGGCGCGGTGAATGCATTCACGGAAAACCCGTCGCTGCAGGACGGCCGCCAATGGATCAATGCGTGGGGCGATAACGGCTGGGCGTTCACCAGGAGGAGCACGCCGCTGCTCAGTTTCTCCATCACGCCGCGGCAGGCCGAATTGTTGAGGAAGCTGCTGCGCGACGGAAGTCCGGTGCGCGTGATGGCGCGCGTGGACACACGCTACTATGCCGGCAAATATCCTTATGTGACCGCCGTGATTCCGGGGGCGTCGAACGAAGAAGTGATGACCATAGGGCACTCTTCCGAGCAAGGCGCCCAGGATAATGCGACCGGCGTTTCCGCTATGCTCGAATCGGTCGCCACACTGAACCGGCTGATCCGCTCCGGCAAACTCGCCGTACCGAGACGCAACATTCGGATTCTGACCATGGGCGAGATGTACGGCTCCATGCATTATGTCGCGACTCACCGCGACCGTGTCGAGCGCACCGTGGCAGCTATGTGCCTGGACACTCCAGCGTCGCCCTACGAACTGCCTGGCACGGAGTACTCGTTCTACATGAATCCACACTCAGGAGCTTCGTACGTGGATGCGTTCATCCTGAAAGTTGCCGAAGCGTATTTGCCCAAGGCAGGCCGACAGTGGCATGCCATGCCATTCACACCAGGCACCGATAGCTACCTGGGAGAACCAATGGTTGGAATACCGACCACCTGGGCATATAGCGGAACGGGCGTGGAGACGCATCACAACTCGGAGGACACGCCCGATCGCGTGGACCAGCGTTCGCTTCGCGATATCACGATCATCGACGCCGCATTTCTCTATTACCTGGCCAACGCCGGAGAGGCGGAGGCGCGCTGGCTTGCCGAAATCTCCGCGGATTATTGGCGATCGCGAGCCGGCGGCGGGAGCGATGCGAAAACAGCCTATGCGGCGGATCGCCAACGCCAAGCGGTGTTATCAGTTCTGCGGCTGGTACCACCGGAGCGCCGCGCCAGTCTGCGCGCGTCATTGTTAGGACGGTTAGGATCGTCAGGCCCACAGCACGCCGTGGTGAAGCCCGACGGCGACGGTATGGTGGTCGTGCGCAAACGTTTCGGCACGCTGCCGCTTGACGACCTTCCACCAGATCAGCGCGAGGGCTTCCCTAACGGCGCCTGGGACACGCCCGCGATCACCGCGCTCTATTGGTGTGACGGCCACCGCACGCTGGCCGAGGTGAAGCGGCTTACTGAGCTGGAACTAGGACCAGTGCAACTCGATCTGGATGCGTATTTCCGTTTCCTCGCCCGCCATGGCTATGTGGAGATTCGGAAGTAGGCGGCTGTTCATAGCTGCCGTCGATCACACACACCGCTCGAAAGCCTCGGCGAGGCGCGCCTGCGGAGCCCGGTTATTCGAGCGCATGGCGCACGACTTTCACCGGGTTTCGATTCGGTCGCCAAGCGGGGAAGTCGGAATCACGCGCCCGTCGCGGGCGGCAACACCACGGGCTTGGGCGTGCGAATATATGACGTTTTGGGCCCGCGCGGTGCGCGTGCAGAAAACGTCCGTTTAGGGCGCGGCTGGAATCCAGGGCCCATCAGATCCGTACGGGCTTGGCAGCGTGCGAATAGGGGATGCTTTGGGCGCGCGCGATTCATTGGGTCGTGGCGAGGAGTGTGTGCCTGTAACTACCGATTAGGGCCCGCGCCGCTCCGCGCGGCAGCTGGGTCAAAGCGCCCAACCCGCCGCCCGCCCGCGCAGAACGGCGGCACAGCGTCAGACGCACGGCGCAAGGCCTGGGCGGCCCAAGGCGGTGGCGCGAGTGTGTGCCGATAACTACCGATTAGGGCGCGCCTCGCTTCCCGCCACCAACAGCTCAAGCCCTTGCGCCTGGCGCGCCGTCGATCCGCCGCGCCAGCGCGGGATGGGGCGCCGCTGAGGGCGGACGCCGCCGGACGGCTGCACGGGGCGACGCTCACCGGGTCAATTGGTCGCGGGCGTGAGTCTCCTCGCGGATCCCGCGCGCGCGCCGCCAGGCGCGCAGGCGGGGCTGAGATTCCAAAGAGCGGGACTTCTCAGGACGGATAACGTGGGCCTACCACCTGTAGGCGCGGTGGGGTGATTGACACCCGACTTCCGCAGGAGCAAACTATAGCGGTGCGCTGGATT
>DATKFU010000342.1:0-2444 GCA_035511215.1 Bryobacteraceae bacterium
GAGGGGAGCTCGATGTACCCCACGGCGCCGGGCAACTGGCGAATCAGGCCTGCCACACCCTCATTGCCCTTGCCGCCGACACCCCTCGGCCAGGAGATCGCGCCACCCTTACCGGGTCCGTTCGCCCATTCCTGGCTCACCTTGCTCAGATAGTCGGTCCAGATGTAGGTAGTGCCGCTGCCTTCAGAGCGGTGAACCACAATGATCTTCTGGTCGGGCAGATGAACCCCGGGGTTGTCCTTGGCAATCTGTGCATCGTTCCACATGGAAATCTTGCCCAGGTAAATGTTAGCCAGCACACCGCCGCTGAAGCGGACATTGCTCACACCAGGCACGTTGAAGACCGGCACCACGGCGCCAAGCACGGTCGGTATGTGGATCAGCTTGATCTTCGAAGCGGCCAGTGCGTCGTCCGCCATGGGCATGTCCGAGGCGCCAAAGTCGACCAGCCCAGCCGTTACCTGCCGGATGCCGCCGCCCGACCCGATCGACTGATAGTTGATCTCGACGCCCGGGTGAGCCGCCGCGTACTCGCTAAACCATTTTGAATAAATCGGATAGGGGAAAGTTGCGCCGGCTCCAGTCAACTTCTGGGCCTGAACGGCGCTCAAGGCAAATCCCAACAGCCCAACCACAATCAACGTCTTCTTCACAGAGTTCTCCCTTGCAGATCCAACTGCCGTATCCCATTCTCTGCTCAGAATGTTACGGGGATTTGAATTGCGGGCAGAGAAATCGCAACACGGAGTTTTGTTCACGGCCGTCCGGCGGCTTCGCCGACCCGCCGGGTATGAACTCTTTGCTGGCCAATCTCCCTGCCGGCTCGCTGATTTGCGATCCCCCGCGATGCGGGGGCTAAGAGCTTATCCGTGTATAGGTAGCGCCGACCTCCATGTCGGCTGTCGCGTGGGCCTCCGGCCCGCCCACGAACTCTGGCGGCGTGGACGCCGCCAGTACAGCCGGTCTGGAGACCGGCGCTACTCGAATGCGCAATTTACGGATAAGTTCTGACCTGCTGCATTCATCTCAAATTCTTCCGCTGCACGCCCGCTTTCCGCACGCCCTTTGGAAAAATATCTCGGGCAACTGATTCGGTCAGGCGGTCGCCGAAGCCATTTTCTCCCCCACGGGCGCGGGTGCAAGCGGCAGCGTGAAGTGGAATTGCGCTCCAGCTCCCAGTTCGCTCTCCACCCAAACGCGCCCTCCGTGCGCTTGGACGATGCGCTTCACGATGGCCAGGCCCAGGCCGGTGCCGCCGGAATCCCGCGACCGCGCCTTGTCCACGCGATAGAACCGCTCAAAGATGCGGTCCAGGTGCTCGGAGGCGATACCCGGCCCGAAGTCCTGCACCGTGAACTCGACCTCGCTCTCCACCAGCCGTGCGCCCACGCGGATCCGCTTCCCCGCTTTCCCATATTTGAGCGAATTCTCGATCAGATTGCCGAACACCTGGTTCAGCGCATCGGGATCGGCCATGACCGGCGCATCGGGCGCGCCTGTCGCTTCCAACTCGACCTCGGAGTCGACCACCATCCCGCCCAGGCTTTCAATTGCGTCCTGCACCAGCGCCGAGGCGCGCATGGGCTGCAGCGCCAGCTTGTAGTCCGGGCTCTCCACGCTGGCCAGCGCCAGCAGGTCCTGGGTCAGCCGATTCATGCGCGTCGCGTTCTTGTGGATGATGCCCAGAAACTCGCGCGTCGTGGCCGCATTGGGCCGCGGATCCTCCACCAGCGTCTCCACGTAACCCTGGATGGACGTAAGCGGCGTGCGCAGTTCGTGGCTCACGTTGGCGATAAAGTCGCGGCGCGACTTCTCCGCCGCCTCAATCCGCGTCACGTCGTGCAGCACCACCAGCGCACCGCCTGAAGGCAGTGGCGCCGCATTGATCTCGAACATGCGCCCTGGGGTCAGCGAACTGGCCCGCCCATAGCGCACTTCGCCGTGATCGAGAGCCGCGCGCACGCAGGCCAGCACATCCGGATCGCGCACGAAGTGAACCAGCGGACGCCCCGCATAAAGCTGCGTTCCGGTAATGCGATGCATCACCGCGTTTGACCACCGAACCGTGCCCTCCGGCGTGATGGCCACCACCGCCTCCTGCATCGAGTCAAGCATGGCGGCCAGTTCCTGCCGCCGGCTCTCGATCTCTGCAAAACTCTGCCCCAACCGCTCCGCCGTCTGATTCAAGGCAGTTTCCATCGGAGCCAGCTCATCCCCGCTGGCCTGGCTTAGCCGCGCGCTCAAATCTCCGTCGGCCACGCGCCGCGCAAAGGCCACCACCCGCTCAATGCGCGCAGTCACGCGCCGCGCAACCCAGGCGGCCAGCGGAATCGCCAACGCCAGCGCGATCAGTCCCGCCCACAGAGCCTCGTGCGCCATCAAATGGAAGCTCTCGCCGGCAGTGTGCTCCACCAGCCGCCCAAACACGAACTCCATCACCACGG
>DATKFU010000343.1:0-40096 GCA_035511215.1 Bryobacteraceae bacterium
GGGGAGTAGGAAGGCACATAGATGCACGGGAGAATTATGTTCTTGCGCGACAGCGCGCAGTTGCCGTTAGCTGAGATTAAGCCAGCGGAACGCCCACTCGATCTGGTGGTACCGTATACTGATCCGGCGCTGACCGCCCGGGCGCTGGCCGCGGCGGCCGAACTGGCGCGCGGTTTCGAAGCCTCGGTCACGTTGATGGCCGTATACGTGCTGCCGTATCCTTCGCCGCTCGAATGTCAGGAAGGGATACGGAAACGGCTGGAAGCCGAACTAACCGCCGTGGCGCGTACCAGCCCGGTTTCGATCCGCGTCAAGCTGGTCTTCGCGCGCGATCGCGCGGATGCCTACCTGGGTCTGCTAGGCCGCCAGTCGCTGGTCGTGATCGGTACGAAAGACCGCTGGTGGAGAACGGGCGAGGAACGCCTGGCGCGCAGGCTGACCGCCGGCGGACACAGCGTCGCTGTTGTAAAGGTGAGATAAGAATATGCTGGATCTGTTTTTCGTGGTAATCACCATTTTGTTTTTCTTGATTGCATGGGCGTACGTGCGCGGTTGCGACCGTCTCTAGGAGACTTTCCATGGAATACATCATTGCCGCTATCATAGCCGCCGCGATCGGCGTTTACCTGATCTACGCGCTGTTGCGCCCGGAGCGCTTCTGACATGACTTCAATGGGACTTCTCCAGATCTTCCTCTTCTTCCTGATTCTCCTGGCGCTGACCAAGCCGGTTGGGGCCTTCATGGCGCGCCTGTTCGAAGGGGAGCGCACATTCCTGCATCCGGTAGTGCGGCCGCTGGAGCGGCTGGTGTACAAACTCAGCGGCGTAGATGAAACCGCCGAGCAGCACTGGACGCATTACGCCGGCTCACTGCTGGCCTTCAGCCTGGCGGGCATCCTGCTCAGTTATTTGATCCTGCGGATACAGGGGATGCTGCCGTTCAATCCGCAAGGTTTCCTCGGTAAATTGTGGTCCCCCGACCTGGCGTTCAATACCGCCGTCAGTTTCGGCACGAACACGAACTGGCAAGTCTACACGCCCGAAGCTACAGCCAGCTACTTCACGCAGATGGTCGGGCTGGCGGTACACAACTTCACTTCGGCGGCGGCCGGCATCGCCACCGCCATTGCCATGGTGCGCGGATTTTCGCGCCGTTCGGCGGATTCCATCGGCAACTTCTGGGTGGATCTGACCCGCGCCACGCTCTACCTTCTCATTCCGCTCTCCATCGTGGGGGCGCTGCTTTTGGTTTCGCAGGGCTGCATTCAGAATTTCCGGGCTTACGATAAAGTAGCCACGCTCGAAGGCGGCGCGCAGACCATCGCGCAGGGACCCACCGCTTCGCAGGAAGCCATCAAGATGCTGGGCACCAACGGCGGCGGCTTCTTCAACGCGAATTCCGCTCACCCGTTCGAGAACCCCACACCCTTCGCGAATTTCCTGCAGGTGCTGTTCATCTTCGTGATCCCCGCCGGGCTGACTTACACATTCGGCAAGATGGTGAAGGACACGCGGCAGGGATGGGCGCTGTTTGCCGCCATGAGTGTCGTGTTCCTGGCGGGAGTCTTCGTCGTGTATCCCGCGGAGCAATCCGGCAACCCGAACCTGACCAAACTGGGCCTGGAGGACGCGGCCACCGCCACGCAATCGGGCGGGAACATGGAAGGTAAGGAAGTGCGCTTCGGCATTCCGGCGTCGGCCCTGTTCGCAGTGGTGACCACGGACGCCAGCTGTGGCGCGGTGAACAGCATGCACGACAGCTTTACGCCGCTCGGCGGGCTGGTGCCGATGGTCAATATACAGCTTGGCGAAGTGATCTTCGGGGGAGTGGGCGCGGGGCTCTATGGCATGCTGATGTATGCCATCCTGGCGGTCTTTCTCGCGGGCCTGATGGTGGGACGCACGCCCGAATATCTGTGCAAGAAGATCGAGCAGAAGGAAGTCAAGATGGCTATGCTGGCCATGCTGGTTCTGGCGGCCAGCATACTGCTGTTTTCGGGCGCCGGAATAGCGGTCCACGCCGCCAAAAATGCCTGGGTCAATCCGCCCGGTGCCTCCCCGATCCTGACCAATAATGGCCCGCACGGATTGTCCGAGATGCTCTACGCCTACTCCAGCGCCACCGGGAACAACGGCAGCGCGTTCGGCGGATTTAGCGGCAACACGCCGTTTTTCAACACCACCATTGGATACGCCATGCTGATCGGCCGCTTCCTGATGATGATCCCGCTGCTGGCCGCCGCGGGCAGCCTGGCGAAGAAGAAAATGGTGCCGGTCTCCGCGGGCACCTTCCCCACGCACGGCGGGCTATTTGTGGCCTGGCTGGTCGGGGTTATTCTGATCGTCGGCGCGCTCACATTTTTTCCGGCGCTCTGCCTGGGCCCGGTCGTGGAGCACTTCCTGATGAACAACGGCAAACTGTTTTCCATCCTGATCGCGGGATTCTAGGAGTTAAGATATGCCTGTAATGGAACCACCGCCCTCTACTTCCTCTTACGTGACCGAGCCGCTGCTGATTTCCAAGAAAGCCGTGCGCGCGCGTCCGCTGCTCGACCCGCCTATAGTGAAGCGCGCCATCGGCGATTCGTTCGTCAAGCTGAACCCCCGGCTGATGATGAAGAACCCAGTGATGTTCGTGGTGGAAGTGGGCGCCGCCATGACCACCATCGAGATCGTCAAGGATCTCGCCATGGGGCACAACATCGGGTTCACGCTGCAAATCTCGATCTGGTTGTGGTTCACGGTGCTGTTCGCGAATTTCGCGGAAGCCATGGCGGAAGGCCGCGGCAAGGCGCAGGCCGACACGCTGCGCAAAACCAAGACCGAGACCATGGCCAAGCGCCTGAAGAACGGCAAAAAGTTCGAGTCGGTGGCGGCTACCGAACTGCGGCGCGGCGACGTGGTGCTGGTGGAGCGCGGCGACATTATCCCGGGCGACGGAGACGTGGTCGAGGGCATCGCCAGCGTCGACGAATCGGCGATCACCGGCGAGAGCGCTCCGGTAATCCGCGAATCGGGCGGCGACCGCAGCGCCGTGACTGGCGGCACACGTGTCCTGTCCGACCAGATCAAAGTTCAAATCACGTCGAATCCCGGCGAGACGTTTTTGGACCGCATGATCGCGCTGGTGGAAGGCGCGGAGCGGCAGAAAACGCCCAACGAGATTGCGCTGAATATTGTGATCGCGGGCTTGACTTTCATTTTCCTGTTGGCCGTGGTCAGCCTGTATCCGTTTGCGCAGTACAGCGTACAATCCGCCGGCGCCGGCCAGGCGCCCAGCGTGACCGTGCTGATTTCGCTGCTGGTATGCCTCATCCCGACCACCATCGGCGGGCTGCTGTCGGCCATTGGAATCGCGGGCATGGATCGCGTGATGCAGCATAACGTGCTGGCCATGAGCGGCAAAGCCGTGGAAGCGGCGGGCGACGTGAACACATTGTTGCTGGATAAGACCGGGACGATCACGCTGGGCAACCGGCAGGCGGTGGAATTCATTCCCATCGGCGACGCCAAGGAGGCCGAACTGGCCGACGCGGCGCAGCTTTCGAGCCTCGCGGACGAAACCCCGGAGGGCCGTTCCATCGTGGTGCTGGCCAAAGAGAAATACGCTTATCGGGGCCGTGAGGTGGCGGACCATGAGGCCCACTTCATTCCCTTCACGGCGCAAACCCGCATGAGCGGCGTGGACATCGACGGCCGCCGTATCCGCAAGGGCGCTACGGATTCCGTAGTGGAATTCGTGCAGGAACAGGGCGGCAAGATCCCTCCTGAGTTGACCGAAACCACGCAGCGCATCTCGCGCTCGGGAGGCACGCCTTTGGTGGTCGCGGATCGCGACCGCGTGCTGGGCGTCATCCATTTGAAGGACGTGGTCAAGGGCGGCATGCGCGAGCGCTTCGAGCAATTGCGCCGCATCGGTATCCGCACGGTCATGATCACCGGCGACAATCCGCTGACTGCGGCGGCCATCGCGGCGGAAGCCGGCGTGGACGATTTTCTGGCGCAGGCTACGCCCAAAGACAAGATGGACCTCATCAAGAAAGAACAGGCCGGCGGGCGGCTGGTGGCCATGACCGGAGACGGCACCAACGATGCGCCGGCCCTGGCGCAGGCGGACGTAGGCCTGGCCATGAATACGGGCACCATGGCCGCCAAAGAGGCCGGCAACATGGTGGATCTGGACAGCAACCCGACCAAGCTCATCGAAGTGGTGGCCATCGGCAAGCAGTTGCTCATGACCCGCGGCTCGCTGACTACATTCTCCATCGCGAACGATGTGGCTAAATACTTCGCCATACTGCCGGCCATGTTCATGACCACTTATCCGTCTTTGGAGAAGCTGAATATCATGTATCTGCGGAACCCGCAGAGCGCCGTGCTGGCGGCCGTGATATTCAACGCGTTGATCATTATCGCGCTGATTCCGCTGGCGCTGCGCGGCGTCGCCTACAAGCCCTTGAGCGCGGCCGCCCTCTTGCGCCGCAACCTCCTGATCTATGGCGTGGGCGGAGTGATCGCGCCGTTTCCGGGCATCTGGGTGATCGACCGCTTGCTGGGCCTGCTGCGGCTGGCCTGAGGACTGACAAAATGAAGAAAATACTGATTCCCGCTGTAATGTTGACGGTCGTCATCACGGTGCTCACCGGGCTGGTCTACCCGCTGGTGGTGTTCGGTCTGTCGCAGGCGTTCTTTCCCCACCAGGCGAATGGCAGCCTGATCACGGCGAATGGCAAGATCGTCGGCTCGGCGCTGATCGGCCAGAAATTTACGAAGCCGGAGTATTTTCACGGACGTCCGTCGGCGGCGGGCGATGGCTACGACGCCGCTAACTCCGGAGCTACTAATCTGGGACCTACTAACCAAGCCTTGATTAACCGGGTGAGAGACGATATCAAGAAGTTCCGCCAGGAGAATCCCACTTACACGGGCCCCATACCGGCCGACTTACTCACTACCTCCGCGAGCGGTCTCGACCCGCATATCAGTCCAGCCTCGGCGTTCGCCCAGGTGGACCGCGTGGCGAAGGCCCGTGGGATGACCGCAGATGCGGTCCGGCAGGTCGTCGAGCGGCACGTGGAAGGGCGCCAGTTCGGCATTTTCGGAGAGCCGCGCGTCAACGTACTGGCCCTCAACCTGGATCTGGATAAGAAGTAGGACAACCCTCCGGGCCGTCAGGCATCGCAGACGATCTCCCGCTCGTCCCCGGCGAGCGCCCGCAGCCGGATTTCGATGCGGTCCGGCGGCATCAACTGCGGGAACCGCTCGCCCCATTCCACGATCACCAGGGCGGGGCTATCGAATAACTCTTCGAGGCCCAGGGTGGCAGCGTCGCGCGCGCTGTCCAGGCGATAGAGATCCACATGGTAGACGGCGGGCGGCGCACCATATTCATGGATCAACGTGAACGTGGGACTGGAGACTTCCTCGGCCGGCGCCGCGCCCAACCCCTGAACAATACCCTTGGCGAGGGTAGTCTTGCCCGCGCCCAGATTGCCGATCAACAGCACGGTGGCGCCGCGTGGCAGCGTGCGTGACAGGCGTTCCCCCAGCGCGATCGTCTCCTCTTCAGAGGCGGTGCGGAAGACGGGCACACTCCTCCAGGGCCGCCGGCAGATAGCGGAGCAGATCGGTGGCCACCAGGCATTTCTCGGTGAGCGCGGCGGCGCCTAATTCGCCTGACAGGCCGTGCAGGTAGACGGCGGCCGCTACA
Source organism: Bryobacteraceae bacterium (assembly GCA_035511215.1). Classification (GTDB taxonomy): domain Bacteria; phylum Acidobacteriota; class Terriglobia; order Bryobacterales; family Bryobacteraceae; genus Bog-159. The sequence goes on from DATKFU010000343.1 coordinate 5,711, forward strand.
GCCTGGTCGCGTTCTTTTGGAAACTGAGCGAGCAAGCCGGCAATCAGTCCCGTCAGGATGTCACCCGTACCGCCCGTGCCCATGGCGGGCGTGCCAGTGGGATTGATCCAAACGCGCCCGTCCGGAAACGCGATCAGCGTGCGTTCACCCTTCAGCACTAGCGTGACCTGCCGCTCGCTGGCCAGCCCGCGCGCGGCGCCCAGACGATCCGCCGAAATCTCCGCGATCGTCTTGCCGCAGAGCCGGCCCATTTCTCCGGGATGCGGCGTCAGCACACGCACCTTGCCGGAGCCCGTCCACGCCGTGCCGGCCAGCGCATTCAGCGCATCGGCATCCGTCACCATGGGCTGCGGAAATTCGGCGAATGCGCGCCGCACCATGTCAACCGTTTCGCGAGCGTCGCCCAGTCCCGGCCCGATGGCGATCACATCTTTCTTCTCGGCAATCTTGTCGACAGCGGCGGCCGGGCGGCCGCTCGGGAGTGGTTCGGTCATCAACTCCGCGGCGTGGCCGGCGATCACCGGAATAGCGGATTCCTCCGACGCCACCGTCACCAGGCCCGCGCCCGCGCGCAGCGCCGCCATGCCGCACATGGCCGCTGCGCCGGTCTTGCCGTGCGACCCGGCGATAGCCAACACGTGCCCATACGTCCCTTTATGTCCGGACCGCGCGCGCGGCTGCAGCAATCGGTCGAACATCGCCGGCTGTACCAGCGACAGCCAAATGGAGCTGTCTTCCTCATACATCCCCTCCGGACTGCCGATCGCGCCGACGCGCAGTTCGCCCACGGCATCGCAGTTCGGCGCCAGCGCGTGTGCCGGCTTCGGCGCCGTGAATGTCACCGTATAATCCGCGCGCGCCTGCTCGCCCACCGGCTCGCCCGCATCACTGGGCATGCCCGACGGGATATCCACGGCCACGACTTTCGCCAGCGGAAATCCGCCGTTAATCTCGCGGATCGCCGCCAGCATCTCGCCCGTCGCCGGACCCTTAATGCCCGTGCCCAGCACCGCGTCCACCACGATGGTCGCCATGCGCGCGTCACCGTTGACCTCGCGCGCCACTGCGCAGCCGCACGCCTGCAGCATGCGGTAATTCAAAGCCGCATCGCCCTTCAACTCTTCCGGCGCGGCCAGCAGCACCACACGCAGCCACCGCGGCTCGAAGCGCGTGAAAAGCTGCCGCGCCACCACCATGCCATCGCCGCCATTGTTACCTTTGCCGCACAGCACGGCGATGCGCTGCTGTGCCAGCGGCGCGAACTTTTCGGCCAACAGCTCCACCACGCGATGCCCCGCGTTCTCCATCAGCACCACGCCCGGGATGCCCATTTCGATAGTGCGGCGGTCCACTTCGCGCATCTGCGCGGCGGTCAGAATCTTCACGGGCGCCTCGCCACCAGCATGGTCATATCGTCCGACAATTCGGCGGCGTCGCCCGACCACTGTAAGACGGCTTCCATCGTGCGCGCGATGATTTCGGGCGAATCCCGATCCACGTTCTTGGACAGCAAATCGGTCAACCGCTGCTCGCCGAACATTTCGCCGTACTCGTTCTCGGGCTCGATCATACCGTCGGTGTACGCCACCAGCACATCGCCGCTCGCGAGCTGGATGTTTCGTTCTTCGTAGAGTGAGAAGGGGAACGCGCCCACCACCGTTCCGGTCACCTCCAATAGCTCGGGCACGCCTTGGCGCAACAGGATCGGCTGTAAGTGCCCCGCGTTAGTGTAAGTCAGAGTATGGGTAGTTTCGTCGTACAGGGCGAAATAAAAAGTCGCGTACTTCTCGGGCGAAGTGTTGGCGTACAATAACTTGTTCAGGCGCGACACCATCGTCGCGGTGGAGAGATGGTGCGGGGGTCCCCCATTGCCGGCCATGCTGGGGACTTCCGCCGTAAGCTGCATGCGCATAGTGGACTGGATCGAGGCCATCAACAGCGCCGCCGAGATACCCTTTCCGGCCACGTCGCCGATGGCGAACGCCACGCTGGAGTCGAAGCGCATGAAATCGTAGTAGTCGCCGGAAACCACCCGCGCCGGGTTGCACACGCCGGTGAGCCTCAGGCTCTTCAGCCCAAGCAAGTTCTTGGGGAAAAGCAGGAACTGCACCTCGCGCGCGATTTCGAGCTCCGACTGCAGGCGCTCCTTCTCCTTGGCCACCACGATAAGGCGCTCCAGATTCTCGGTCATGGTGTTGAAGGACGAGCCCAATTCAGCCAGTTGGTCGTTGCCGCGGACCGGTATGCGATGCGAGAAGTCTCCATCCTTAACGCGGCGCGTGCCGACATACAATTCGTGCACGGCGCTGGTAATGGTGCGGGAGATGGAAACGCCGATCACCAGCGCGACCAACTCCACAATCAGGAAGAGAGTGACGGTTACCAGAAACGCGCCCCAGATCACCTGCCCATAAGCCATATCGCCCAGGTTGATATTGTTGCCGAACAACGTGCTGAGCACCGCGGACATGCGTGTGTGGACCAGCAGCAGTCCCCTGTTATTCTTGGCGCCCGGCGAGTTCCAAAACATAACGGGAACCAGGGAGCCCCAGTTCACTTGTATGTCGAGCGAGTTGTTCTTCGGCGGAATGCGCGCCCTAAATGCGGCTCCGGCAGGCGCGCTCCGCAAGCCGCCTCCGGATTCGGAGAAGTCCAGATTCACCTGTCCGATGCCGGTCAGCAGGGTGGAAAGAAACTCCCGGCTGAGCGGAGCCATAATCGCCACTTCGGTCTTGCCGGAGCGCGCGTGAGCCCAGCTATACAGTTGCGCGTCCTTTACGATGATGCCGTTGGCGTCCTTCCACGCGGCGGGCGGGGCGCTGATGGCGGCCGACGGCGGATACCGGTATTCGCCCTCCTCCCGTACCAGGATCTCGGTGGCGGGAAAGAACCGCTGGGTGAAATCGTGAGTCCGCAGGATCACTTCGGGCCGGCGCTCGGCGGGGGTCTCCAGGATAGTGGCGGCAGATCCTTTCAGAATGCTGGTGCGCCGGTCCAGTTCCGAATTAATCAGGTAGATCGCGATCTGGCCGGTAAGCCCGTAGGTGCTGACCAGGACCAGGGCCAGGATCAGCACGATAGGCACCATGGCGATGAACGCATACGCGACGATGAGGCGGTTGCGCAGGCGCCAGATCAGCTTCCTGACACCGGTTCGGGCCAGCCGGATAGCCACTATGAAGCCCGCGATCCAGGCGGCAAAGGTGGCCAGCAGTCCCACCAGAGAGGCCGGGACCGCATAGGCCAGCACTACGGCGAGAACCACCAGCAGGATGAACGTTTTTTCGATGCGCCCGAGCTTGCTGTAGAAGTATTTCAGGCGTGGGGGCATTCCAATTTATCTTAGCGCGGGTATAGCGTCGCCTTCAGCCTGTGGCGGACTTCATTTCAGTTTTCCCGCGGTGAATAGGACCGGCTTCTCAAGCGCGTCCAAGGCTGAGTCGAATAAAGCCTCGCCCTGCGGCAGGTCGGGGCGCTTCTGTCCCTGCGGTCCGAGGCAGAAATCGTGATAACCGCCCTCGTAGATATCCAGGCGGACGGATTTGCCGGCTGCGGCGAGGGCATCGTGCAGCATGACGGCGACCGGCATCAGGCGGTCGGCGGTGCCCACCAGAATCAAAACGGGAGTGCGGATCGGCTCGATGTTCTTGCTGGAGATTTCAGGGTCGGGCTTCAGATTCCGGAAGGCATCCGGGTTCGGGGGCGAGCCGGGCGGCGGCATCCGGATGCCGAGAAACCACATCACCGCCGGGGCGCCCACGATGGCGGCATGCACGGGAACTCTGGAGACCAGGTTCATCACCAGGTTGCCGCCGAGGCTGACGCCATAGAGCCCGTCATCGACGGAAGTGATCATGCCGATGGTGGAAGGGGCGGATCGCGACAATCGGCCACCGCGACCACATAACCTTCCTGCAGGAAGCGCTCCGAAACGGGCCCGCCCCAGTCGCCGCGCGACCAACCCACCAGTTGCTCCATGCCGCGGCCGCCGGGTGCGCTGTGGAAAATGATAATGGCAGGATAGCGTCCGCTGCCCTTGGGCTTGCGAATGGCCGCGGCAATGTACAGACCGTCTTTGGATTTGATGTAAGTCTGCTGGACGGGGGAGCCGGCCTCGCTTACTACGTGGATGTATTTATCGTGCGGCAGCGCTACCGTGCTGCCGGGGTTGTCACTATAAACGCGGTCAGCCTCTGCCGTAACGACTCGGGGATCTCCACGTCCATTTCGCAACAATCTCCCGCGTAGCTGGTTTCGAGCACGCGGCCGAGATCGTGCACCATCGAGATACGCGCGCCTTCGCCCGGCGGCAGACGCAGGCGCACGCGCACGATAACATCGAACGGCAACACTTCGTCGACGGCGGCAAGCAGGCGATCAATTCCTTGCCCGGTAAGCGCGGAGATGGCCACGGCGCGCGAATCGGCCGCCGCGCCGGAGCCGCCCAGCAAACGCTGGCGGTACGCTTCCACATCGGTCTCGGCTTCGGGAAGCCGGTCCACTTTGTTCAATACCAGCAGTTGGGGAATTGCTGCGGCATCGATTTCCGCCAAAACTTTGAGCACGTGCCCGGTCTGCGCGCTGGCGTGCGGCGCGGAGACGTCCACCACGTGCAGAATCAGGGTGGCGTCGGTAACCTCTTCCAGTGTGGCGCGGAAAGCTTTCACCAATGTCGTCGGCAGGTTCCCGATAAATCCCACGGTGTCGCTGACCAACACACGGCGGCGGGAGGGCAGCGTCACCGGACGTACCGTAGGATCGAGCGTGGCGAACATGCGCGCATCGGCCAGCACCGCGGCTTGCGCGAGGCGGTTGAAGAGCGTGGATTTTCCGGCGTTGGTGTAGCCCACCAGCGCGATCGTCGGCAACGGCACCGCGTGGCGTTTGCGCCGGTGCAGCGCGCGCCCGGCCCGCACGTTTTCCAGATGCTCCTCGATTTTCTTGATCCGCCGGTGGATGCGGCGGCGATCGGTTTCCAACTGCGTTTCACCCGGGCCGCGCGTGCCGATGCCGCCGGCCTGCCGGGACATCTGAACTCCCCGCCCGGTAAGCCGGGGCAACATATAATTCAATTGCGCGAGCTCCACCTGCAAACGGCCCTCCCGGGTGCGGGCGCGGCGGGCGAAGATATGCAGGATCAGTTGCGTGCGATCGATGACGCGGCAGGCCAGTTCCTTCTCCAGGTTACGCTGCTGGGTGGGCGTCAGGTCGTGGTCGAAAATGCAGAGGCCGGCACCCAGGGACTGGCCCAATTGCGCCAGTTCCTGCACTTTGCCCTGGCCGATGAGGGTGGCGGCTTCGGGCGCGGCGCGGGATTGGATGACACGGCCGGCGACAACAGCTCCCGCGCTAGCGGCCAGCTCCGCCAGTTCTTCCAGGGATTCGGCCGCTTCCGCGGGCCCAAAGGGCGGCAATGTTCCCCTGTCGCCTGGGGCTCCTGCGCGGCGGCTCTTCCAATCCACCCCGACCAGGATCGCCCGTTCCGGCGGTGTTTGTGGGGTGGTGGAAATCCTAGGCCTCCGGTGTTTCCGCCTGCGGCGCCTGTGCGGATCCCGGCGCGGCGGCCGCTGACACCTGCACGGCGGCCTGGGAATTGCCGGCGTATGAATGGGTTGTTTTCAAAGTCACCACCGTGGAGATGGCGTGCTTGAAGATCAGCTGCTCCTGGTTGTTGGTTTCTAAAACCAGGGAATACTTATCGAAACTCTTGATGCGGCCGGAGAGTTTCACCCCACTCATTAAATAGATGGTGAGGACAATTTTGTCTTTTCGCGCGTTGTTTAAAAAGCTATCTTGAATGTTCTGCGCTGGTTTGTCCATTGTTCCCCCAATAGTCGTCCGGGGCCAAGCGGCACACTCCGAATTGGCAACCATATTGTAACCGAACTGAGGGACGGGCGGCGTGGCCAGGTCTGTATCTGGCCCGGTCTCCATTCATCTCCATGCATCTGCCTCAGCCGTGCGCCCCCGCTATTTCTGTTAACCTAAGCCCATCACGGCGCGCAACTATAATATTATCCTTACGGCTCGCGACGGTCGGTCATCGGCGCGAACTGTGCTGGTCCTTTTGCTGGTGTGTTTGACCCTCCTGGGGCAATCCCTCACGCTGGCCTCGCAGGAAGAATCGCATCATGGCCCGGACCATTGTTGCCTGCTGTGTCACGTGGGGCCGCTGCCCTTCCTGCAAACCACCGCCGCGGCCGTCGTAACTCCCGTCTTTCTGGTCGCCTGGCTGGCGCCAGACCCGGATTTCGAGCCTGCCCACCCGACGCCGTTGTTCGGCGTCCCCTCGCGCGGACCTCCCGCCACATAGCTCCTCCTGGTATCCGTCCGTATTTCTTAAGAAAAAAGGAGAGGAGTTAGCCATGCAGACAGCATCGTCGTGCATTGGCATGCGGCTATTCCCATTCGCCGCATGTGCCCCCGCAGTTCTCTTGGCGGCGCTAGGGCTGTCAAATATGGCTTGCGGCGGGTCCAAGAAGGCCGAAAGCAAGGCCGCGTCTGAATCCAACGTGCAGCCCGGCTTTTTCACCGTGCCGCAGGATCAATTGGCCCATTTGAAAATCACGCAAGTTGTAAAGGCCTCGTGGGGAGTGGCGGTCCACACCACCGGCACGGTGGATTGGGATCAGGACCACACCACGCAGGCCATTACGCAAGTGAATGGGCCGATCACCCGGATTCTGGTGGACGTAGGCACGCCGGTTAAGAAAGACGAGCCGCTGCTGTACGTCTCCAGTCCCGACGTTGCCAACGCCATCGCGGCGTACCGCAAGGCCCGCAACCGCGAGCAATTCAATAAGCGCATCGTCGACCGAATGAAGGAAATGCTGGATCACGGCGTGGTGGCCGTCAAGGATTACGAGAGCAGCGTAGCGGACTACAACGACGCCACCACCGACGTTCAGAACAGCATTCAGCCGCTGCGCATCTTCGGCATCACGGCGCAGGAGATCGACCAGGCCGAGAAGCAGGGCACGTCCATCAGCACCGAACTGGCGGTCCGATCTCCCATCACCGGAGTGATCGTGCAGAAGCTCATCTCTCCCGGCATGCTGATCGAAGCGGGACAAACCGTCTGTTTCCAGATCAGCGATGTTTCCACTGTGTGGGTGCAGGGCCACATTTTCGACCGCGACTTGCCGTCGGTCAGGAATGGCGATGGCGTGGAGGAAACCAATCCATCGTTCAATCGAAGCTTTCACGGCGCCATTGCCTACATCGGTTCTTTCGTGGATCCCAACACCCGCACCACGCCGGTCCGCATCGTCACCAGCAATCCAGGTGGCCTGTTGAAAAAGGATATGTTCGTCGACGCAGTGGTGCATACCAGCCGGCGGAACAACATCCTGGTGGTGCCGGTGGCGTCTGTCCTGCGCGACGACAAGAACGAGCCGATCGTTTACGTGCAGGCAGCCCCTGGAAAATTCGCGCAACGCTCGGTAACCATCGGAACACAGCAGGATGGAATGGTGGAGATCGGCAGCGGCTTGCACGAAGGAGAAAGCGTGGTGGCCGACGGCAGCCTGTTCCTGCAGTTCGCCAACGCGATTCAATAAAGGCGCAAACGGAATGATCGCGAAATTAGTCTCCTTCGCCCTGCGGCAACGATTTCTGATTGTGATCGCCTCGCTCGCCCTGATGCTCTGGGGCGCACTCGCTTTCCAAAAGCTGCCGATTGACGCCTACCCGGACTTGTCGCCCCCGCACGTGGAAATCATCACGCAGTGGCCCGGCCATGCTGCCGAGGAAATCGAGCGGCTGGTCAGCATTCCAATTGAAATCGAGATGAACGGCATACCGCGCCTCGAAGCGCTGCGCTCGATTTCGCTCTACGGACTTTCCGCCATCGAAATGAATTTCGAATACGGCGCGGATCCGTATTTCGTGCGCGAACAGGCTTTTGAGCGCATGGCCAACGCCTCGGTGCCTTCCGGCCTGCAGCCCACCATCTCGCCTTTATTCAGCCCCAGCGGGCTGATCTACCGTTATGTCCTGCAGAGTCCGGATCGCTCGCCACAGGATCTGAAAGTGATCGAGGATTGGGTGCTGGAGCGCCATTACCGGTCCATACAAGGGGTGGCGGACGATTCGGGTTTCGGCGGTACGGACATGCAGTATCAGGTGCTGTTGGATCCCAATAAACTGTTCGCGTATGGCGTGACGGTGCCGCAGGTCACCCAGCAGCTAGGCAGCAACAATGCCAACGCGGGCGGCGGATTTTATTCCCAGGGCGGGCAATTCTACTACATCCGCGGCTTGGGACTGGTGCGCGACACGGCGGACATCGGAAACATCGTTCTGCAGGAGAAGAACGGGATACCGGTTTACGTCAAAGACATCGCCAAAGTGGAGATCGGCCATGCGCCGCGCCTTGGCCAGTTCGGATACATGCGGCAGGACGAGGCGGTGGAAGGCGTCATCCTGATGCGCGTCGGCGAGCAGGCGCAGGTGATTCTGCGGCGCGTGGAAGCCATGACCAAGGAACTCAACGAGCACGTTTTGCCGCCGGATGTGAAGGTAGTGCCGTATTACGACCGCCAGGGCCTGATCGAGGAAACCACCAAGACGGTGGAGGAAAACCTGCTGCGCGGCATGCTGCTGGTGCTGGTGATCCTGGGCTTGTTCCTGTTCAGCGTGCGCACCGCATTGATCGTCGCGATCACCATTCCGTTTGCGCTGATGTTTTCGTTTATCTGTCTGGACTGGCGGCATATCCCGGCCAACCTGCTGTCCATCGGCGCGATCGACTTCGGCATCATCGTGGATGGCTCGGTGGTGATGGTGGAAAATATTTTCCGCGAACTGGCGGCCCGGCATCAAGACGATTCCGGCGAGGCGAGAAGCCTGCAGCACCTTCACTTCATCGAAGTCATCCGCGCTGCGGCGCACGACGTGGAGCGGCCCATCTTCTACGCGATTGCGGTGATCATCGCCGGATATCTGCCGATTTACGTGCTCACGGGGCCTTCTGGCCGCCTGTTCCAGCCCATGGCCGACACCATGTCGTTCGCGTTGTTGGGTGCGCTACTCTGTGCCCTGACGCTGCTTCCCGTGCTGTGCTCCTTCTTTTTGCGCAAACACGTACACGAGCCGCGCGCGCGGATCTACGAAAAGATTCGCGGCGCGTACGGCAGATCGCTGGGCTGGTGCCTGCGAAACCGGTCGATCACGGTGGCCGTCATCCTGGCGATCTTCGTCGCCTCCCTGCTGCTGATTCCATCCATCGGCGGCGAGTTTATGCCACACCTGGACGAAGGCGCGCTGTGGGTGCGTGCCACCACGCCTTATACGATCTCGTTCGAGGAGGCTTCCAAGCTCTCGCCGCAGATTCGGAATATCCTGCGGAGCTTTCCGCAGGTGACTACCGTGGCCAACGAGCTGGGCCGGCCCGACGACGGCACGGATACGACAGGATTCTTCAACAACGAATTCTATGTGGGCCTGAAACCCTATAACGACGGCGCATGGCACGGCAGCATCAGCACTAAGGCCGAGTTAACTAAGGCCATCCAGCAGAAGCTGGCGGCCTTTCCCGGCATCATTTTCAACTATACGCAACCCGCCGAGGACGCGGTGGACGAAGCCGAAACCGGGTTGAAGAGTTCGTTGGCCGTGAAGATCTTCGGCCCGGATCTGGCTACTCTCGAAGACAAGGCCGTGCAGGTGAAGAACATTATAGGCAAGGTTCAGGGCATCAACGGGATCACAGTGGTGCGGGAACTCGGCCAACCTACCCTGGTCATTACCCCGGACCGCGCCAAGTTGGCCCGTTATGGCCTGAACGTGAGCGACGTCAATACCATGGTGGAAACCGCCATGGGCGGCACTGCCGCCACGCAGGTGATTCAGGGAGAGCGCCAGTTCGACCTGGTGGTGCGCATGCAGGAGCCATACCGCAGCGATGAGAACGCCATCAAGAGCCTGCTCATCGCCACACCCGACGGGCAATATCTGCCGCTCAGCCAATTCTGCGAGATCAAGGTGGAAAGCGGCGCGTCGTTTATTTATCGCGAGTCGAATTCGCGGTTCATCGGAGTCCAGTTCAGCGTGGAAGGCCGCGACCTGGCCAGCGCGGTAGGCGAAGCCCGCCGCAAAGTCGCCGCGGCAGTGAAACTCCCCATCGGCTACCAATTCGATTGGGGCGGGGAATACAAGGAGTACCTGGCGTCGCTCGACCAGATGAAAATCATTCTGCCCTTGACCGTGCTGTTGATTCTCCTGATCCTGTTCGCTCTTTACGGCAACTTGAAATTCCCGCTGATTATCTTCTTCAGCGTATTGGTGACGGAACCGGTCGGCGGCTTACTGGCGCTGCGCATCACGCACACCAATTTCAGCGTTTCGTCGATGTTGGGTTTCGTGGCTTTGATGGGCGTCGCCGTGCAGACCAGCGTGATTCTCTATTCGTTCATCAACAAACTGCGCCTGGAGGGAAAAGACATCCCGACGGCTACCCTGGAAGCCTCGCTGCTGCGGCTGCGTCCGATCATGATGACGGCATTAGTGGCCTGTTTCGGCCTGCTGCCGGCAGCCATGTCGACGGGCATCGGCAGCGATTCGCAGAAGCCATTCGCCATCGTGATCGTGGCCGGCCTGGCTTCGCGGCTTTTCCTCTCGATTTTCCTTTCGCCGGTGCTCTACACGCTGGCGGCGCGGGATGGCGATACTTTGCAGGTTTGACGGAGCAAAAATGCGGCGATCGATCTGGCATCTTCAAATCGGGTTTGTGGTGGGCGCTTGCCTGTGCCATGCGGCATTCGCGCAGACCCCCGTGCAGACCTCATTGACCTGGCAGCAGGTGAAAGACAAGTTCGAAGCGGACAACCCCAACCTGCGCGCGGGGCAACTGAATATCCAGGAATCCAAAGCGGACGAAATCACCGCGTATCTGCGGCCGAACCCGGACATGACCGTGGGCGTCGATCAGATACAGCCCTTCCCGGCGCCGGCCACTCCCTACCGCCCGTTCGGCTACTTGTTCCCGCTGCTGGCATTCGACTATCTGCATGAACGGCAGCACAAGCGCGAACTACGCCTGGAGAGCGCGCAGAAGGGCACCTCTATCGCGGAGTCGCAGCAATTGGATCTGGAACGGACGCTGCTTTTCAATCTGCGCAGCGCCTTCGTGCTCACCCTGCAGGCCAAGGCGCTGCTGGCGAATGCCAAGGAAAACCTGGAATATTTCGACAAGGAGCTGTCCATCAGCCGCGTGCGTTTCAAATCCGGAGATATTGCGCGCGTGGATCTGGACCGCCTGGTGCTGCAGCGCGCGCAGTACGAATCCGACTATCAGACCGCGCTGGTAAACGCCAGAACCGCGAAGATCACGCTGCTGATGCTGCTGAACGACCGCACGCCGGTGGATCGGTTCGATGTAGCGGGGCCATTCGAATTCCAGGAGCGGGTGATGCCGCTCGACGATTTTCACTCCGCTGCGCTGGCGGCCAGGCCGGATCTGAAGGCCGCCGTTGAGACCGTCGACAAGGCCGTGACCGACCACAAATTGGCGGTGTCGAATGGCTCCGCGGATCCGACTTTCGGCGTAGACTTCGGGCGCAATCCTCCCATCACGATCTATGTCGGATTCAGCGTGAATATTCCGCTGCGCATTTTCGATAAGAACCAAGGGGAGAAGGCGCGCACGGAAATCGATATCTCGCATGCGCAGCGGCAAAAGGACGCCGCGGAGGCGCAGGTATTCAACGACGTGGATTCAGCTTATTTCACGGTGGTCAGTTCGGTGAATCTATTGACACCTTACAAAGGCACTGACGGTTATCTGGAGACAGCCACGCGGATTCGGGCCGCCATGTCGTTCGCCTACCAGCATGGCCAGGCGGCGCTGCTGGACTACCTGGACGCGCAACGGGACTACCGTGCCACACAGGTGGCCTATATCAATCTAGTGGGGTCGTATTTGACCGCGGCCAGCCAGTTGAATACCGCCGTGGGCCGGGAAGTGATTCCGTAGAAGCCACGAGACCGCAGTCAGTTGGATTTCTCCACCAGCGCGCGCACGGGAATGCGGTTTTGCAGAATCAGCCGGCGGATTTCCCCCGGCGTGAGTTTGGCGATGCGCCGCACCTCACGGCGTTGGCGGAGTGTGCCGGGCAGCAGCGGCAGGGCCGCGAGGTCCGCGCGCAGAATCGTCCATGCCAGCCGCATTTTGTTCGCGAAGCCAGGGAAACGCGCCATCTCGCCTCTCCCGCCGGCCGCTGCCGCCAGGCCGCTCCCGAGGCGCACTGCGAAGTAGTACGGATTCAGCGTCAATAAGCTCCACGGGAATAACTTCGCCGCCAGCAGGACGCGGTTGCGCTCGATCAGGAAGATGCGTTTAGTAGAACCCGCATCCAGGCTGGCGCCGCGATGGTGTCGCGCCACCGCACCCGGCATGTAAAGACAGCGCCAGCCCGCGATGCGCCCGCGCAAGCCGAGTTCGGCGTCATCGGCGAACATGAAGAAGTCTTCGTCGAATCCGCCAATCGCGTCCAGCATGGTTTTGCGGTACATGGCGGCGCAGCCATCCGGCCACAGGCATTCTTCGACCGAGTCGTATTGGCCGCTATCGATCTCGCCGGTGCCGCGGCCGCGGTTCTGGCCATCGGGATAGATCAGGTGCCCGGCTTTATCAATGCGGCGAGGATCGTCCCAGACCAGCACCTTGGCGGCGGCCATGCCGATATCCGGCGCCGCGTCGAAGGCGCGCCGCAGATTGGCCAGAAAGTCCGGCGCGGCCTCCGCATCGTTGTTCAGCAGCGCGATGAACTGCCCGCACGCGCCGGCGATGGCTTGGTTGTTAGCCGCGCAGAAGCCCAGATTGGCCGAGTTGGCGATCACCCGCGCACCGAATTCCGAGCGCGCCATTTCGGCCGAGCCGTCGCTCGAACCGTTGTCCACCACGATGACTTCGAAGTCGGCGCCGCGCTGCGCAGCCAGCGACCGAAGGCAGGCCCGCAGATACTCGCGCCGGTTCCAATTCACTACGGCCACCGAGATATCGGGGGGCGCCTCACTCATGCTGCCATGGTAGCCCACCTGTTTGAAGAGCAGGCATCGCCACGAGTGCGAAGCTTGGGGACGGGGGGCGCGGCAGTGCGTGCGCCGCGCGTTCTAGGCCGGCAGGCCGGCTGTACGGCTGGTTCAGGCTGCAGCACCTGCGTCCGCAAACGCTTGAGCGCCCGGCACAGGCGGACATTCAGGCCGGTTGCGGTGATCCCTCGCGCGCGGGCCATCTCCCGCCGGTCGCGCTCTTCGCAATGCAACTCCATGATGAGGCTGCGGTCCGCTTCGGACAACCTCATCACTTCGCGCCAGACCCGCGCCTTCCGCTCTTTGTCCACCAGCAGTTTATCGAGGTGCGGCCGGCAGTCGGGCGGTTCCATGCCGGGCAGCGGTTCGGTGGCGCGAACCTTGCGGCAGGTTTCCTGGGCCACGCGGTCGCACACGCCGCGCACGAACGAGCCGAACTGCTCGGGTTCGCGGACGCGCCCTCGATCCACCATACAGAATACGCGATAGAAGGTTTCGTTACGAATGTCTTCGATCGCGCCCTGATCGCGCAACTTGTAGCGCAGCCGGGCTTCGAGCACCGGCGTCAGCGACGAAACCAGAAACGTACACGTGTCCGGATCGCGCTGTTGCAATCTGGTTAAAAAGCCGGCATCGAAGTTCATTGCCGATCCTTTCCCGCCTTGGCGGCAGTATCTTCGCGGGAAGCCCTGGTAGTGCAGCGGGATATGTACCACTTGCCCGCGCCGGTGCGCCGCGCGGTCTGCTGGGGTTGCGTGCATCGCCGCCGTTGGGGAGCACCACAACTTACATCCGTATTCATGACAACGTCTCCTTCCCTCGATGGATAGCCAGTCGGAGCTCCCCTCCCCGCGCTACCCATTCGCCGGGTTTCAAGTAATAAATCGAAACGCGCGGCAATTTCCCTTCGTAGAAAGCAGTGTCGAAAAGAATGGGGAGAGAATGTCGAGGTATTTGTGTCCAGCATTCCGGACGTGGTACGATCTGCTGCACTGGCACACGACTATAGCGACTTGACCGGGGAAGAGTTGCTGCGCGTATGCGCGGATTTACGGGACGCCGCCGCATGGGAGGAGTTCATCCGCCGCTTCAACGCCGCAATATACGCGGCCGTCCTGCGCACTGGCCGGCGATATGAGCGTTTTCATCGCGGCCTGTGCGACGATCTGGTGCAGGAGACCTATTTAAGACTCAGCGCGAACGGCGCCAAGGCGCTGCGCGAATTCGTGCCGCGGCATCCCGGATCGGCATTCTGCTACCTGCAGGTCATCGCCATACGAGTGACTCTGGACGGCTGCAAGAAGAACGATTTTCGCCGCATTCAGGAGTTGCCTCCGGACGCGCCCGATATCGCGGCGCCGGACCGAACCAAATGGCTGGCGCTTAAGGCGGAGGTAGGCGATCTGCTCAGGAAGCATGCCACCGCCAGGGATTGCCGGATCTTCGGTCTCCACTGCCTGCAGGGGATGACGGCCAAGGAGATCGCCGCGCTGCCCGGCATGGGACTGACCGTCAAGGGCGTCGAGAGCGCCCTGGTCCGCCTGAAACATCTGATTCAGGAAAAATTCGGCACGGCGAAAGGGAATGGCCCGGCCGATTCGTTATCCTGATATACACATGTTTAGTTTGGAATCCGGCAGCGAAGATCAGGCCGAACTTGCCCCTGAAGTAGCGGAAGCTTCGTGGGAAGCGCCCGACGGGGAAGATTCGCCGGAAGCCCTGCTGCGCGAATGCGCCGACCTGCGGCACAGCCAGGCCTGGGACCGGTTCCTGCGCCGCTTCAATCCCCTGATCGTGGCCACCGTGGCGCGCACCATCCGGCGCTATGGACTCGATCGCGCGGGCTTGAGTGACGATCTGGCGCAGGAGGTTTACCTTAAATGCAGCGCGAACCGGGCCAGAGTGCTGCGTGAATTCAAACCCAGATACCCGGGCGCAGTATTCGGTTATTTGAAGGTGATCGCGGTAAATGTGGTGCACGACCACTTCAAATCGAAGTTAGGCAGGCATTTGGATCATTCGCCTTTACAGAATAATGTAGCGGGAAGGGACGAGACGGAGTGGCGGCTGCTGCTTCGAGATATCGACGATTTCCTCAAGAAGCCGCCCGTCAGCGAGAGGGATCGCCAGATTTTCTGGCTGTACTACCGGCAGGGAATGTCGGCGAAAGAGATCGCCGCGCTTTCCAGTCTTAGTTTGAGTGTGAAGGGTGTGGAGAGCGTCATCGTGCGTTTGAATCAATTGATTCGGAATGCTTTTGAGAATGGCGAAAGGCAATCGCGCGGCGGACTCGTTTCCTAGGATGAGTATGAATATTGGGGATAGAAGTGGCGCAGATCTAATCGAGCGGCTGCAGGCCGGGGCGCTGGCACACCGGCGGCCGCAAAAGACGCGGAAGTGTCCCGACGAAGACCGGCTGCGGCTGCTGCTGCCCGGCCAGTTGGAACCTGAGGAAGCCGACAAGCTGCTGACGCACGCCGCCGAATGCGACTGGTGTGGCTCGGTGTTGCGGGAAGCCGCGCAGGATCTCGGCGAACCTCCCACGGGCGAGGAAGACGAATTGGCCGGCAAGGCGCGGCTCGCCGATCCGCGGCAGCGCCGGGAGCTGGCCGAACGCATTACCGGGGGTGGGCGGACCGATCCTAAACGCTGGGCTCCGATTTTGCGGTGGTGGCCGGCATGGGGATTCGCGGCGGTGGCGCTGGTGGGGGGCGTCTCGTACCAACAATGGACGCTCAGCGCGGCGCGCACCGAGGGGCTGCTGGCCCAGGCATACACGAAGCGCCGGCCGATGGAAATGCGCGTGCCGAAGGCCGAGTGGGGGCAACTACGAATACAAATGGGCGCGGGTTCGTCGAGTTCCCACGAGCCGCCGGAGCTGCCGGACGCGCTGTCCAACATTACGCGCGGCATCGACGCCCATCCGGACGATCCCAAGTGGTTGAAGGTTGAGGGCGAGGCGGACCTTCTTGAAGGCCGGGAAGGCGTTGCTATTGAAGAGTTGGAGCGCGCCCGGTCGCTACGGCCGGGTGATGTGACAATCCTGGTGGACTTGGGGGCGGCGTATTACCAGAAAGCGGCCAAAGCGGACGATCCGGAATCGTACAGCATGGCATACCAGCGCTTGTCGGAGGGGCTGCGGCTGAAGCCGAGCGATCCCACGCTGCTCTTCAACCAGGCACTGGCCGCCGAACACATCCAGACGCCTACCGTGGCGCAAGCGGCGTGGGAGGCGTACTTGAAGGTTGATCCCAGCAGCGGCTTTGCCCGCGAGGCCCGGACTCATTTGGATGGCGTAAAAAAAAACTTAGGCAACAGCGGGCCTATGCCGGCAACACAACCCCTGATGCGCTGATCGCGGAATTGCGCCGGACGGGAGCGAAGGGGGAACTGTACGCTCCGGACGAAGAGTATCTCGACGTAGCGGTGACGCATCTGCTGCCGGAGTATTATGGTGCGCATGCGGATGAGGGTACGGGAGCAGTGCTGAGGGGACTGGCTGAGCGGCTGATTACGCGTCACGGTGACCGATGGCTGGCGGATGCGCTGAAGACGCCGCATTCGGCGAGTGCAGGCGCGGCGTTTGCGGCACTGGGGCGGGCTGAAATGGCTGCCCAGGGCTGGGACTATCCAACCGCTGGTGTTGAGGCTGGGAAGGCGATGCCTCTGTTCCAGTCGGCTGGCGGTGCGGCAGGAATGATGTTCGCGAGGATCGAACAAGTGTTCGCGCTCGACTGGAATGGGCAGGGGCAGGCATGTGTGCAAATGGCCGGGTCGCTTCTGGAGCCATTGCATGCACGCGCGTATGCCTGGCTCGAAGCGCAGGCAATGCTTGAAGGTGGTTGTGCGACGTGGATGGGCGATAACGAACACGCCGATCAGAGCGAAAGCCGCGGACGGGAACGGGCGCTGAACGATCACTATCCCGTGCTTTATTTACGTGCCCTCGGATTGAATGCCAGCGGGCATGCAATAATCGGGAACGGCGCTACGGCGTGGCAGGAGAATTTCAAAGGCTTGGCAATTTATTGGGCGGGCAAATATCCGCTGTTGAGGGCCCACCAGTTTTATTCAAACCTAGCGCAGCTTGCCCAACAGATCCATAACACTTACTCAGCCGTTGCGTGGGCACGGGAGTTAGCCTCAATTGATCGGATTCTCCAAGATTTCGGGAACAAGAACGTCTACGGCCCAACCCTGTGGCGACTCGGCATGGCGGAGCTTGACGCCGGCTTCAAGGACGACGCAAACCACGATCTGCAGCGATCAGTTGCCATCGATTCGCGGATGCAGTCCGGAACGAGGACTCAGATCGATCTGGCAGCTTTAGAGACGACCCATGGCGACTTGAACACGTCGCTTTCTCGCTTGTTGCATGTTCAAACGGCGGCGGAAAGAGATGACGGTCTACTGGGCATGCAGTTCGAGGCGGAGTTTGGCCGCTTACAACTGCGGCGGCGAGACTATGGGGAGTCCAAGAAGCGCTTCGAGGAAGCACGCCGAATTGGGGACAGAAGCTGGTCGCGGGCTTCGGAGGAGGATCGCTTACCCTGGTTGCTTACCATGGGGAACATCTATCGCGGTCTGGTGGAATGTGAGATCAAGACCGGAGCGGACCCGAGGCAGTCCCGAGCATTGTGGTCGCAATATAAAGCGCGTCTGTTTGCGCGCGGCGGCACAATAGCTCCCGCCCAAGACTCCCTGCCGCCAGGTGAAGCCCGGCTGTCCTTCGCCGATCTGCCGTCGGGATTAGCCACATGGCTGGAGACTGACCACGGACTGAGCTTCCGTTGGATCGAGTCGACTGAGCCGCTGTACACTTCCGTCGGCCGGCTTGCACGCGGGTGTGCGAGCGAGGGATCGCCGGCGGCGGTAGTGCGGGCCAATGCAAGGGACCTCTCGCAGAAGTTATTAGGCACCTGGGATCGCCAGTTGGACAGCGTCCGGACACTGATCCTGGAAACGGATGGGCCGATAGCGCGGGTACCGTGGCTTGCACTGGTGCGGGAAAATGGGCATTACTGGTCGGACGACATCGCGTTAAGGATCCGCGCCGGTGCATCCGATTTTGTGGCTAAGGCGCGGGTGTCGTCCGATACCCAGGCGCTGGTTGTGGGCGCGCCCGCTCTTTCGGGTCAGGAGGGTCTCGCTCCTCTCACAAATGCTCTGGCTGAAGCTGAAAAGGTTTCTGGGTTCTTCAGTCGTGCTACTTCATTGACGGGGCGCTCGGCGCTCCTGAGCCGGGTTCGTGAGCGGCTCGTCCAGGCCCAATTGTTTCATTTCACGGGGCACGGCTATGGCGGAGAGGGAGGCGGGCTTCTGTTGAGAGGAACTGAGGGAGGGAGGGCGCTATTGCGGGCCGCGGATATCCAGGATCTGGATCTCTCGCACTGCAGCTTGGTAGTGCTGGCGGGTTGCTCCACGGCGGCCGGCGAGCGGGGCGGTCCGGGCGACCCCCGGAGCCTGGTGCGGGCTTTTCTGCGGGCCGGAGCGGCAGATGTAGTAGCCGGGCTGTGGGACCTTGACTCGGATGGCACGCAGATGCTGGTCGGCAAGTTTTATGAGTCATTGCTGTCGGGATCCAAGGCCGACGAATCGTTGCGTATGGCCGCGGCTACCGTTAGATCCGACAGCAGGTACACTCATCCATATTATTGGGCGGGCTTAGAGGTCTTCAGCAGTAACTGAATTCAAAGTGAAGAGGAGAACAGTTATGGCGACAAGCGGAACACTTAATGTGGTTTGTCACGGCTCGATAGTTTTTGTGGTGGGCAACGACGGTGCGATCGAGCTATTGTTACCCAAGATCGACCCCAAATGGGATCATCGCTATGAAGCAGGCTCATGGACCGGCGATCGGCTGATGAGCCTCCAGATCGGCGAAGAATACCAGCTTGCAGGCGTGGAAGCCGGAGACGGAAAACAGCGTTTCGATCCAAAGGTCAATATCATTATTGAGGGTCCGTTGCGGCCCATGGACGTGAAGGAACTCCGGCGATTCCGCTTGCCGCCACCCAGGCGGATTTACTCGGCGAATTTGATTCCGATGTCAACGGCAGACACATTCGAAAATGCAGCTGACCCGCACGTTGCGGGAATGCAGCAGTTGGCGACCCTCAGTGTGCTGTCGTATGACTGCGAAGACCTAAGTGCGGCAAGGCTTCTGACCGATGGCGGCCACGATTTCAAGTGGCTTCCCGAAATCGTGATGGATGGTGTAAGCGACGCGGTCAACCTGCACATCTTCGCGGAGCCGTGGACATTCCGTCCGCTGGAAATAGGAAGCGCTTACCCAGACGCCCCATTGCCTTTCAACGTACTCCTGGATTGCGTCGGAGGCGACCCTGGACTCACAATGCTTCCGCCTGGCAACGACGGCTGGGCGCTTTTTGCGGACATCAATCCCGGCGCACCTATTGCGGGATTGCCCGAGCCGGAGAAGCTGGCGTTGTCCGAGCACTCGCAGATAGTCAGATACGGCCTGTCGTACAACAAGGTTCACCCGTACGACTGCGGACAGGTAGTTGTACAGAAATCGGGCGCCGTCGTGCAACCGGAGCACCCTAAGGCCAACGGCTTCGCGCCACGGCAGAACAGGAAGCCTAAAGTACTCGCCCACCCGCGCGTGGCCGTGATTTACTGGGGCACGCCCGACATCGACACACAGGTCGACGCGACGGTTCGACAACTCCTTGGTTTGGACTTCATCCAATCCGCCCTGGCTGAATATGGCGTCGACCAGCCGCAGTATGTAGACTCGGCCGCCAATCCGCAAGGAAGCAAGACCGAGATGGAGGACTCCGAGCGAGTTCTCACCACCCCGGAGCGCAGCCCCATCGCCGGCGGGCTTAACGACTTGATCCTGGCCGGCAAGGTACCGGACCCGCGCCAGGATCCCAACCTGCTGTATCTGGTTGTGGCGGCGCCGGGCGCCAACAGCAAAATCCCGGGCATCAGCGGCGGCCATAACTACTTCTATCTCGAAATCCCCGGCGGCGATCAGGGGTGCGAGCGTGTGCCCGTGCGCTACGCCTGGGCGCTCCGGAACCCCGTGTACGGAAGCACGCTGACGTCCCTCGACAACCTCACATGGACGCTCTCCCACGAGCTGCTGGAGGCCTGCACCGATCCCGAGCCGCCTAACGGCTACGTGTTTGAAGGCGCCGAGATTTGCGATATCGCCGCGGGTCTGCATGGCACCGTGGACGGCATCGAGGTCACGGGCTACTTCTCCTACAAGGATGGGGTCTACAAGACGCCTGGCGCTAAGCCCAGGCTCGAGCCGTTGGCTGATAGCGCTTTAGCCTAGCGCCCCAGCCGCGCCTGCGAACTGGCCGCCGCCAGCGGATTCGCCAAGTGATGCTCCGCGTAATAACCCGGCCGGACGCGCTCCACAATCTGCGCCACCGGCCGGTCCAGCACGCCGAAGTACGATTGCGGATTCAATCCGATCCAAAAGGCCCAGATCAGCAGCGGCGCAAAGACGGCGATCTCGCGCCACGACAGGTCGCGCAGCTTCATATTCTTTTCCGACACCTCGCCCAGCATGGTTCGCTGGAACAGCCAGATCAGGTAAGCCGCGCCCAGCGCAATGCCCACCGCGCCCCAGAACGCCCAATTAAAGGACATCTGGTAAGCGCCCTGCAGAATCGTAATCTCGCCGATGAAGCCGTTCAGCGCCGGCATGCCCAGCGAGCTGAGCGACGCGATCAGGAAGACAATGGTGAACACCGGCATCACCTTCATCAGCCCGCCGTATTCGGAAATCTCGCGCGTGTGCCGCCGTTCGTAGACCACGCCGACGACCAGGAAGAGCATTCCGGTGGAGATGCCGTGGTTCACCTGTTGGATGATGGAGCCGGAGATGCCCGCCGGATCCAGCGCGAAGATCCCCAGCGTGCAGAAGCCCAGGTGGCTGACCGATGAGTAGGCCACCAGCTTCTTCCAATCCTTCTGCATCAGGCAGGCCAGCGCGCCGTATACGATGCCGATGATGGAGAGCACCGCCATGATGCTCACGATCGTAGGATTCTTGGCGGATTCCGGCAGCAGCGGCAGGGAAAAGCGCAGGAATCCGTAGGTGCCCATCTTCAACAGGACGGCGGCCAGGATTACAGACCCTGCCGTGGGGGCTTCGGTATGCGCGTCTGGCAGCCAGGTGTGGAACGGGAACATGGGAACCTTGACGGCAAAGCCCACGAAGAACGCCCAGAAGACCCACCATTGCAGGGACGGCGAGAGGCTGGTGCGCATCAGGTCGGCCAGGTCGAACGAATAGGTTTGGAATTGCAAGTAGTGCTGGGTGTAAAGGATCAGGATGCCGAGGAACATCAGCACCGAGCCGATCAGGGTATAAATGATGAACTTGATGGCGGCATAGGCGCGTCGCTGGCCGCCCCAGATGGCAATGATGAAGTACATGGGCACCAGCGTGCTTTCCCAGAACACGAAGAACAGCAGCATGTCGAGCGATAGGAACACACCCAGCATGGCGGTCTGCAGCAGCAGGAAGAACGCGTAGTATTCCTTCAGCCGGGTCTCGATGGCGCTCCAACTCGACAGGACGGAGATGAAGCCTAGCACCGTAGTGAGCATGACGAGCAGGAGGCCGAGCCCGTCGATGCCGAGGTGATAAGAAGCCCCGATGCTGGGAATCCAGGAGGCCTGCTCTTCGAACGACCAGGTGCGGGTGCGATCGAACTGGAAGACCAGCGGCAGGGAGACCAGGAATCCGATCAGCGATGCGGCGTTGGCCCAGAGCTTGATCAGGCGCGGGTTCGACGAAGGCAGGAAGAGCAGCACCAGGAGGCCGGCCAGTGGCGTGAAGAGGACGATGGAGAGAATGTGGTCCATAGGGGCGGATTCGAGAGCCTATCTTAGCACCAAGCTTGAGGACCGCCGTCGGGGAGCGTGCTGGGGCTTCAGGGAGCCACAGCGAGAAGCCATGTGTCATCCAGCGCGGGGCCGGAGATGTCGCCCCCGAACATAAGTAACACCTGGCGCAGGGGATCCTAATCCATGGCCGGAGCGTTCCGGGCTGAGGGCAGGGTGTTGGCGGGATAGATCTCGGTCCAATCTGCGCCGTTCCACGTCCAGGTGTCATTGAGATTGTTCGCGCAACAAGTTCCGACTGCCCCGCCGAACAGCACCACGGCCCCAAGGGCGGCATCGTATGCCAGGGCCGGCCCGTTTCGGGGAGCCGGGCTCGAAGCGGGGAACTGCCGGGTCCAGTCGATTCCGTTCCAGGTCCAGGTATCGTTGAGGGGAGTAAGGTTCGCCCGGAGGGGTGTGACTTGGGATGTAGCTCGGTCCAGTTCCTGGTTACCCCGTTCCACACCCAGGTATCGCTGAACGAATCGTCGCCATTGGGCGAATTGGTGCCACTGAACAGCAGGACCGTCTTAGTCACTGGATCGTACATCATGTTTGACCACACCCGTGCGGGCGGAGAGACGGGTGGGAATTGTTGGGCCCAGTTGGTACCGTCCCACGTCCAAGTGTCGCCGAAAGCTGTTCCAGTGCCGACCGGGACAGTGGGCGAACCGCCAAAAACACGACGTTACCAGCCGCCCCATCAAACGACATTGCAGCACCTTGACGCGGAGAGGGCGAGGCAGCGGGGTACATCGCGCTCCAAGTCCCGTCCCACGTCCACGTGTCGCCATAGACAGAACGGCCGTCGGCGCCGCCAAAGAGTACGGTGGAGTGGGTGGCCGCATCATAGGCGATGCTGGAGTTCTCCCGCGCGGGCGGAGGGGACGAATATTCCACTCGAACCCAGCTTGCGGTTTGGGCTTTGAGCATGCCGGCATCCGTGGCCACCGCGGCAGGGATGAAAAGCGGCAGAGTAACTGTTAGTGGGCGCAGAATCGTTCTGGGCCGCGCTTTCCGGGAAAGCATCTTGTCCCTCCTGAGCCGACTATAACTCGTTGTGCTGTCCGGCGAGAGGCAGGCGTTGGGCCGGTCTGCCACAGGGTCGAGACTGGTCGCGATTCGAGCCCGACCGCCGGGGGCCTGGCCCACATGCTAACCTGGAATTTCCCTATGAGTAACATCGAGATTACCCTGCCCGACGGCAGTCGACAGTCCGTCGATCCGGGCAGCCGCCCCATTGACATCGCGCGCGCGATCAGCCCCCGCTTGGCCGACGCCGCCATCGTCGCCAAGGTAAACGGTGAGTTATACGATCTGACTCGTCCCCTGGAGTCCGACGCGGCTCTACAGATCCTCACCTCCAAAGATCCTGCCGCCCTCACGGTCTACCGCCATTCGACCGCGCACCTGCTGGCCGCCGCCGTGCTGGAACTGTTCCCCGAAACCCAGTTGGGTATCGGTCCGCCCATCGACAACGGCTTCTATTACGATTTCGACCGGCCCACCGCCTTCACTCCCGAAGATCTGGAAAAGATCGAGAAGCGCATGTGGGAAATCCAGGCGCGCGACCTGCCCTACGAGCGCGTCATGACCGCCAAAGACGAAGGCCTGCGCAAATACGCGGACGACTGGATGAAGAAGGAACTCATCGCAGAGCGCGCCGGCGAGGTCTTCAGCCAGTACACCCTGGGCCCGCATTTCATCGACTTCTGCCGCGGCCCGCACCTGCCTTCGACGGCCAAAATCAAGGCGTTCAAGCTGCTCTCGATCGCCGGCGCGTACTGGAAAGGCGACGAGAAAAACAAGCAGTTGCAGCGCATCTACGGTACCGCGTTCTTCAGCAAGAAGGAGATGGACGAGTATCTGGCCAAGCTGGAAGAAGCCAAGAAGCGCGACCATCGCAAGCTGGGCAAAGAGCTGGACCTCTTCAGCATTCAGGAACTAGCCGGACCCGGTCTGATCTTCTTCCATCCCAAGGGCGGCATCGTGCGCCGGCAGATTGAAGACTGGATGCGCGACCAGTACATCAAGCGCGGCTATTCGCTGGTTTACACGCCGCACGTGATGCGCGCCGAGTTGTGGAAGACCTCCGGCCACTACAATTTCTACGGCGACAACATGTTCAAGCGTATGGAGCTGGATGACGCCGAATACCAGCTCAAGCCCATGAACTGTCCCGGCCACATCCTGATCTATCGCGACAAGCCGCACAGCTATCGCGACCTGCCCGTGCGGCTGGGCGAGTTGGGCGCCGTGTACCGCTACGAGCGCTCCGGCGTCTTGCACGGGCTGCTGCGTGTGCGCGGATTTACGCAGGACGATGCGCACATCTTCTGCGCGCCAGAGCAAATCGAAGACGAGATCGTCAGTTGCCTGCAGTTCGCTATCGACACGCTGCACACCTACGGCTTCGACGAATATGAAGCCGAGCTATCCACGTGGGACAATGGCGCCAGCGGCAAGTACGACGGCGCATCACCCGAACAGTGGAAGCTGGCCGAAGACGCGCTGACGAAGGCCACCGCACGGCTCGGTATGAAGGTGAAGGTGATGCCCAACGAAGCCGCCTTCTACGGGCCCAAGATCGACGTAAAGCTGGTGGACGCTATCGGCCGGCTGTGGCAGCTATCCACTGTGCAGTTCGATTTCACGCTGCCGCGGCGATTCGGCCTGGAGTACATCGCCGAGGATGGCAAGGCGCATCAACCATTGATGGTGCACCGCGCGCTATACGGCTCGGTGGAGCGATTCTTCGGCATCCTGCTGGAGCATTACGCCGGCGCATTTCCGGTGTGGCTGGCGCCCGTGCAGGCCATCGTGCTGCCCATCACCGACCGGCAGTTGGATTACGCCCGCTCCGTCCGCGATCAGTTGGACGCGGCGGGTATCCGGGTGACGGTGGACGACCGCAGCGAGAAGGTGAATCTGAAGATTCGCGATGCGCAGATGCAGAAGATCCCGTACATGTTGGTGGTTGGGGATCGGGAGGCGCAGAGCGGGCAGGTGGCGGTGCGGCATCGGAAGCATGGGGATCAGGGGGCCAAGCCGGTCGCCGATTGCATTGTGGAGATCCGGGGATTGATTGAGTCTAAGGCTGTGACTGAGTAAATTCGTCGCAGACTTGCTGGGCTTGCGCAGTGAGGCCGATGTCAGAGTATATGGCGGCAGCCAGATCAGCGGCTTCGCGGGCGGTGCCCAGGTTGTGCTGGACCGCAGCTAGCCGGGCTATGGACCAAAGGCAACCGGCCTCTCCCAAGCGTAGCCCGACCTCGCGGTAGAGCGGCAGCGCCCGACGATATAGATCCTCTGCCTCCGCGTATCGCTCCTGCATGCGCGCCACATCGCCCAAGCCCCGAACGCTGTTGGCTTCGCCTGCGCGGTCCCCAATCTGGCGGCTGAGCGACAACGCTTGGTGATATGACTCGTCGGCCGCTTCGTAGCGAGACTGCTTCCGCGCCAGCTCGCCCAGGCTTTGAAGGCAGTTCGCCTCTCCTAGGCGTGAGCCGATCGACCGGTAGATCGGCAGAGCCTGATGATACAGCACTTCGGCTTGAGCGAGGCGGGTCTCCATGCGCTCCACATCACCTAATCGGCAAAGGGCATTGGCCTCGCCTAACCGATCCCCGATCCGGCGGTACAGCGAGATCGCCCGTTGGTACAGTTCCCCTGCGTCCGTATAGTGGAGTTGTAGGCGCGCAAGGTCTCCCATGCCCCTGGCACAGTTGGCCTCGCCCAAATCGTCGCCGGCTTGGCGATAAAGAGACTGTGCTTGCCGGTACAGGTCCACAGCTTCGATATAGCGGGCGCACATTCGCGCCGTATCCCCAAGCGTCAGTCTACAGTTGGCCTCTCCTAGGCGGTCCCCGATTTGCCTGTAGAGAGGCAAGGCCTGCCGGTATAGCTCCTCCGCCTCGACATAGCGAGCTTGGTGCGCGGCCACATCACCCAGGCCCCTCAAACAGTTGGCCTCACCCAGCCGGTCGCCGAGCTGTCGGTACAGTGGCAGCGCCTCCCGATAAAAATCTCCGGTCTCCTGATAACGGGCCTCCTCGATGGCTACGTCACCCGCGCTCCGGAGACAGTTGGCCTCGCCCAGGCGGTTGCCGATGCGGCGGTTTAGCCGCAACGCCTGCAAGTAGAGCTGTTCGGCCTCCGCGTAGTGCGTCTGCAGGCGAGCTAGGTCGCCCAGACTTAAGAGGCAGCTTGCTTCGCCTAAACGATTTCCAAGTTGGCGATGGATCGCCAACGCCCGTTGGCACCATTGCTCGGCCTCTGCGTAGTGGGCCTGTAGACGTGCGACATCGCCCACACCCCAAAGGCAGTTGGCCTCTCCCAAGCGATCTCCGATTTTGAGATATAGTGACAGCGCCTGGCGATAGAGACCCTCCGCCGCGCTGTGGTCAGCCAGCATTCGTGCCACGTCGCCCAGGCTACGCACGCAGTTGGCCTCTCCTACACGCGCTCCAATCTCGCGGTAAATAGGCAAAGCTTGTTCGTAGAGATGTCGGGCCTTCGAGTAGCGAACCTGCCGGAGGGCCGCATTGCCTAACCGCAGTAGGCAGTCAGCCTCACCGCGCCGGTCTCCGATCCTCTGGCAGAGCGCCAACGCCCGCTGGAAATACCCACTGCCACCATCGGCACTCCACTCGAACTCCGATGCGCGTCCAAGCTGGTATAAAACCGCCGCCAGCACTGCCGGGTCCGGCCGCGCCGCGCTTTCTATTTCCTTCAACACGTGCTGCAGGATCCCGGTGCGTTCATGCTTCTCGCGCAGTCCGAGATTCCAGTCGAAGCCATCCCCCACCTGTGCCAGCGTGGAGCGTGCATCTTCGGACTCGCCCACGAAATGGTACGTGCCGGAGCGGATTGCCCAAAAATCCGGGGCGCGCGAGATCAGCTCCCGCATGCCGAACTCAGCGATCCAGAAAACCACCGGACAGGAGAACCTCTTGGCCAGATAGCTGCGATTCAGATTCAAGATGTCGAGCGCCGGTGAATCCCGTGCCGCCGGATCGAACATCGCATCCAGCCCGAAGACGAATATCGCATCCGGATGACCGCTGCCGACTGCGTCCAGAAGCTGCGTCACCACGCCGTGGACTACGGTTCCATCTTCCGGCGGCGGACGCAGCGCGACGCAGAGAGTGTTCTTTCGACTAAAGCGGGCCAGCAGTTCTCCCACCAGCCGGTCGCGGAGGGACGCATGATTCACTCGGACAAAAGCAAGCGTAAATCCGCTTGCCAACTCCAGCATTCTGGAAAGCGTTGCGAACTCGACCTGGTTCTCCGGCGAGAGCGTGACTGGAGCGGAAATGGCGGCCATATTACACGCCTCCCGGAACTGCCGCAATCAGCGGGTTCCAATCGTACCAGACGCCGGACTCGTCCTCGTAAGGCAGCGCCATCAGGTTGCCGAGCAGCAAGTTCCAAAGTTCGGAGTCCTCGCTGAAGGCCGCTTTGGATTTGTGCACCGCGCGCAGTGCTTCCCGGTGCCGCGGCCGCAGCGCAAGCGAGAGATCGATAGCCTGCCGCCGGACCGTGCGCTCGGCAACGTCTTTGGTTATGGGCAGGCTATCACAGCGCTCGATCGCCGAGCGCAACAGGATGAACAGGCTGCGAATGTAGCCGCCAGAAACTCTGCAAAGCTGCTCCAGTACGTCGTCTTCAAAAACCTGCTGCGGGGTCGCGCCGGTCTTGGCGATGCGCTCGCGAACGATTCGACATAACGCGTGAATGCCATCCAGGCAGTCTTCATTGTTGCGCTGGGAAACGGGAATCAGGGGCAGCAAAAGGGTTTCGCAGCCGTAAGCTGCCTTCAGAAGAAGATGGGCGTCGCTGAATGCCAGCTCGATCGGGACGGTATATAACACATGGCAGCCTAGGGAACGCAGGATCGCGGCATGGTCCAGGTAGATGTTTCTCTGATTCGTGAGCCCCTTCGGGTCGATGACTTTTTGAGGAATGCGGTCAAGTTCGTCCACAATCACGAGAATGTCTTCGGCGAGCCCGTTCTCTTTCAGCCACTCACGCGCCTTAGTGAGGACCACTTGGTTGATCAAGTCGTAGATCGTGGGTAGGTGCCCCTCAATCAACTTTCTTAGGGTCGGACGCGCGCGAGGCACATCCTTTAACGCCAAGCCGAACTCAACAATACCCGCCGGAACCTTGATGCTCTGAAATTCCACCTCGCTGTTCAGCAGACCCTTAATCTCGCCGAAAAACTGCTCGAACTTCGCGCGCCCGAGACCGAAGCCGGCCTCGCTCAGGTCGTCCACAAGCTGGCGGACCATATGGAAGATGATATCCGGCGCCTGCACGTCCTGCAGGTCCAACCATTGTTCGGCTTCCAGGAACGAGACAAACATCGGCCGACCAACCTCGCCCTTTTCGAGCATCCTCTTGACGCGTTTCAGTTCCGTGGTTTTTCCAACGCCGCGGTGGCCTGTAAACATCCGGCAAACGGGTATTTCAGAACGGGCAATGCCGTGCGCAAGCAACTTCTGTAATATCGTCCGGCGCCAGCGACTTCATGCTCCTGCCAATTCACGTATAGGTCGGTCTCCTTCACCTCCAGAGGCCGCGCCGGGTCGAATTGGCCGTAAAGCGCCCGCAGAACATCCATCGCTTCGATTGTACAGCACCCCGCCTTGTGTTTCGCCTTGGCCCTATGGTATTGTCGATCTCTTACTGGAAGAATAATCATGGCATACGTAATAGCAGAACCTTGCATCGGAACCAAAGACACCGCCTGTGTGGACGCCTGCCCGGTGGACTGCATCCATCCCAAAAAGGACGAGGCGGCCTACGCAGACGCTGAATTGCTGTACATCGACCCGGTCGAATGCATCGACTGCGGCGCCTGCGTACCGGTTTGCCCGGTCTCGGCGATTTTCGCGCTCGACGACCTGCCGGAAAAGTGGACGGATTTCACCGCCAAGAACGCCGCGTACTACGGCCGGTAGGTGGCGCTGGAGGTGTCAGTCTCCCAGATCCGCACCTGTGCCAACTTCACGGGCGTACTTTGTCCGAGTCCCCCGGCGATCTCGTCGTAGAAGTACTTCGCCATATTCTCGGCGGAAGGGTTCAACGCGTCGAAGGGCGCCAAATCGTTCAAGAACTGGTGGTCGAGGCGATCCACGACCGTGTGCATCAGCTTCTTCACCGCCACGAAATCCACCAGCAGGCCGATGGAATCGAGCTCCGGACCGCTGAACGTCACCTGCACGCGGTAGTTGTGGCCATGCACGTTTTCGCATTTGCCTTTATAATTCCGGAGCGCGTGCGCGGCGGCGAAAGTCTCTTCCACGGAAACTTCAAACATCGAAAAACCTCTCCACATCTGTGATTTTGGTGGTAAATCCGTAATCCGGCAGGCTGTCGAAAAACACCTGGCCATAGCGCTGCTTGGTCACTCGATTATCCAGCAGCACCAGCACGCCGCGGTCCGAACGGCTGCGGATCAGCCGGCCGAAACCCTGCTTCAGGGCGATGGCGGCCTGGGGCACCTGATAGTCGTAGAACGGGTTCCCGCCCTCGTCGCGCAGCTTGCGCATGCGCGCATCCACAATGGGATCGCTGGGCACGGCGAAGGGCAGCTTGTCGATGATCACGCAGCTCAACTGATCGCCCGGGACATCCACACCCTGCCAGAAGGACGACGTGGCGAACAAGATGCAATTCGGCGTCGCCCGGAATTCCTCCAGCAGCGCGCTGCGCGGGCCGGTGCCTTGCAACAGCGTCGGGTAGTCGATATCCAGCGAAATGCGGTCGTACATGAGGCGCATCTGCTGATAGCTGGTAAACAGAACGAAGGCGCGCCCCCGGCTCAATTTCAACAACTGGGTTACTTCGCTCGAAGCCTCTTTGGTGAAGGCGGGGCTGCGCGGATCGGGCAGATGCTGGGGTACATACAGCAGCGCCTGCTTCTGATAATCGAAGTGGCCGGGCACGACGAGGGTGCGCGTCTGCTCGACTCCCAGGCGCTTTTGGACGAAATCGAAACCGCCCGCCACGGCCAGCGTGGCCGAAGTCAGGACCACCGTATCCACGGCATCGAAGAGCCGCTCGGCGAGCAGCGGGGCGACATCGATGGGCGTGGCTTGCAGAAAGATACCGCGGCCACGGCGCTCCGCCCAATACACGTAGGACTGGTCGCCACTCTCCAGCACGAACCGCATGGCCAGTCCCAGCTCGACCGTGCGGCGCTGCAGCGGGATGATCTCCACGGGCGGATTCTTGATCAGGCTCAAGTGTGAGCCGACCAGCTCCAGCGCGGAGTGGAGGTGGCGGTAGATCTCTTCGTAGCGTTCCAGAAACTCGGCGCGCCCGGTGAATGCGGCACGGCCCTCCGGCGCGGGCAGCGCGGAAAACAGGTAGGTGGCCAGCTCCTCGAAACGGTCCAGAATGCGATCCAGCTCCGGTGAGCCGAATTCCTTGGCGCGGGCCACCGCGGAGACGTCGCGCCGCAACTCCTGGAAGCGGTAATTGCTGACGGAAACGCCGAAATACTGCCCGGCTACGTCCTCGATTTCGTGCGCTTCATCGAACACCACCGCGTGGTATTCGGGCAGGATGCCGCCTTCGGTGTCGCCATCCTCCAGGACCTCCTTAAGGGCCAGGTCGGCGAAGAACAGGTGGTGATTGACGATGACGATGTCGCTTGACTGGGCGCGCTGGTGCATCAAGGTGAGGAAGCAGCGTTCGTACTGATTGCATTTCTGGCCGGTGCAAAGATCGCTGCGGGCATCGACCTTGGCCCAGGCGGTGCTCGATTCCGGCAGCTTCTTGATTTCGGCACGGTCGCCGATGTGGGTGGTCTGTTCCCAGGCCTGGATCACCTGGAAATCGGCGAGTTCCTCCAGCCCGGTGAGCACCGCCTCGCGGCCGGCGTCGTAGATCTTCTGGCGGCAGGCGTAGTTGTTGCGGCCCTTCATATAGCAGACGCGCAGCGGGCGGGGAAAGTGCTGCTGCAGGAAAGGAATGTCTTTGAAGAAGAGCTGCTCCTGCAGGTTCTTGGTGCCGGTGGAGACCACGATGCGCTTGCCGGAGAGGATCGCGGGAACCAGGTAAGCCAGCGTTTTGCCGGTGCCCGTGCCGGCCTCCACGATCAGATGTTTGCGGTCGGCCAAGGCGGATTCCACCGCTTCGGCCATGGCCAATTGGCCGGGGCGATATTCATAATTGGGATGCCACTTCGAAAGCGCGCCGTGCCGCGAGAAGAAACGATGCACGCTGGGCGCGGCTTTGACATCGGTGGACATGCTGGCCCCGACTTCTTAGCGGATTGGACGCAAAATCAGAACGTGTACAGCGGCACGCCCGCCACCACTTCGGCGGGCTCCGCGCCCGCGGCGACCGGCTGCGCCTCGGCGTTGACCGGCCGGTAGTAAATGCCGGTGTCGCCGAGGTACACCTCAAGGTCGCCGGGACGGGGCAGGTGGCCCTGGATCAGCGCTTCGGAAAGCGGATCCTCAATGAACTTCTGCAACGCCCTGCGCAAGGGACGCGCGCCGTAGCTGCGGTCCGCGCAGGTCTTCTCCAGAAGGTACTTGGAGGCGTCGGGCGTCAGCCGGATCTTGAGCTGCTTGGCCTCCAGATTGATGTTGATCTGGTCCACCATAAGGTCGATGATTTTGAGCAGGTCTTCATCGTTGAGCGACGTGAACAGGATGATGTCGTCGAGGCGGTTGAGGAACTCGGGATTGAAGGCGCGCTTGACTTCGCCGCGCACCATGTCCTCGATCTTCGAGGGAATGCCTTCGCCCATGGGCGCCGAAAAACCCAGGTGGCCGCGCTTCTCGAGGAACCGCGCGCCCAGGTTGGAGGTCATGATGATGATGGTGTTCTTGAAGTCCACCTGGTTGCCCAAGCCATCGGTCAACTGGCCGTCTTCAAAAACCTGGAGCAGGATGTTGTAAATATCCGGGTGAGCCTTCTCGATTTCGTCGAGTAGGATGATGGAATAGGGCGAGCGCTTCACGCGCTCGGTCAACTGGCCGCCTTCTTCGTAGCCTACGTAACCGGGAGGCGAGCCGATCAACTTCGAAACCGAGTGCTTCTCCATGAACTCGGACATATCGAAGCGGATGAGCGATTTTTCGCTGCCGAACAGGAAGGCGGCGAGCGCGCGGGCGACTTCGGTTTTGCCCACGCCGGTGGGTCCCAGGAACAGGAACGAACCGGCCGGACGGGCGCTGGCTTTCAATCCCGCGCGGGAGCGGCGAATGGCGCGGGCCAGTACGGAAATAGCTTTTTCCTGGCTAACAATGCGCTTGTGCAACTCTTCTTCGATGCGCAGCAGCTTGGTGATCTCTTCTTCCTTGATGGCGGTCATGGGCACGCCGGTCCAGCGCGCCACCACGTCTTCAATGTCGTCCTTGGTGACGATGCCGGTGGAGGAATCGTCCAGATTGTATTTCTCGCGCAACTGGCGCATATTCTCGCGCTCCTTGCGCTCCTCGTCGGAGTAGAAGCGGGCCTTCTCGAACTCGTGGTTGGCGATGGCATTTTCCATGCGGTGCACGATGAACTTGATGCGCTTCTGAATGTCGGCCAGGTCGCTCGGCAGGGTAGTCTGGCGCAGCTTGACGCGGGCGCCGGCTTCATCGATCAGGTCGATGGCTTTGTCGGGCAGGAAGCGGTCCGGAATATAACGGCTGGAGGTGAAAACGGCGGTCTCGATGGCATCGTCGGTGTAGCCGACCGCGTGGAATTTCTCGTAGCGGTCCTTGATGCCGAACAGGATCTTGACAGCGTCGGCCTCACTGGGCGGCGGCACCTTGACGGCCTGGAAGCGGCGCTCGAGCGACCGGTCCTTTTCGATGGACTTGCGAAACTCGGCGGGAGTGGTGGCGCCGATGCACTGGATTTCGCCGCGGGAGAGGGCCGGCTTCAGGATATTGGCGGCGTCGAGCGAACCTTCGGCGGAACCCGCGCCCACCAGGGTGTGCAGCTCATCGATGAAGATGATGGCATTCTGATTCTCCATCAGCTCCTTCATGATGGTTTTGAGGGGCTCTTCAAACTGGCCGCGATACTTGGTGCCGGCCACGATGAGGGAAAGATCGAGGGCCAGGATGCGCTTGTCGGCCAGGAAGGACGGCACATCGCCCTCCGCGATGCGCTGCGCGAGGCCTTCCACGATGGCGGTTTTGCCCACGCCCGGCTCGCCGATCAGGACGGGGTTGTTCTTGGTGCGGCGGCAGAGGATCTGGACCACGCGCTCGAGCTCGTAGTCTCGGCCGATCAGGGGATCGAGCGAATTGTCCATGGCAGCCTGGGTGAGGTCGCGGCTGAACTCGGACAGCAGGGAGCTTTCCTTGGGGCGGTTGGAGGCGACCTTTTCAGATTGCGAGCGGGCCAACTCTTCGCGGATGGTGGAAAGGCGCAGGCCGCGCTCATGCAGGATCTCCGCGGCGAAGCACTTCTCCTCGCGCAGCAGGCCCAACAGCAGGTGCTCGGTGCCGATGTGTTTGTGATTGAGGCGCTCGGCCTCTTCGGCGCCATAGGCCAGGACGCGCTTGCATTCATGGCTTAACGGCAGATCCACGGAAGTGGAAACCTTTTCGCGAATGGTGGTGTGGCCTTCGATCTGCTTACGAATGGACTCCACGGCGGCGTGCGACCGCAGAAAACGGTTGGCGAGGGCCTTGTCTTCCCGCAACAAGCCCAAAAGCAAATGCTCGGTTTCGATATAAGGACTGCCGAACTGGCTGGCCTCGTAGCGGGCGAAAAAGATTACCCGCCTGGCCTTTTCCGTATAACGTTCAAACATGACCGTGACGCTCCCTATTATTAAAGATACTACCCATCCCCGCGCGGATGCACGCTGCCAGGACCAGTACCGCGGGTTTCGGAAACCAGGGTCCCGCCTTCCATCATCAGGATTCGATCGCATCTCCTGGCGAATGTGAGATTGTGCGTGACTAAAACCGAGGTGAGCGTATGAGAACGATGCAGGCGCTCCAGAAGATCGAAGATCATTTCGCCGGTCCTGAAGTCGAGGTTTCCGGTGGGTTCGTCGGCCAGCAGGACAGAGGGTTCTCCGACGAGGGCCCTGGCCAGCACGATGCGCTGCTGCTCCCCTCCGGATAGTTCGCCTGCGCGATGTGTGGCACGCGCGTGAAGCCCGACTTCATCCAACCTCGCTAGCGAATCCGAAGCCGCCTTGCTATGCGGAACCCCCCGGATCAGCAGTGGCATCATCACGTTTTCGAGCGCCGTAAATTCCGGCAGCAGGTAGTGAATTTGCCAAACAAATCCGATCTCGCGGTTCCGGAAATCAGCCAGCTCGGAATCCGCGAGGCGTGAAATGTCTATCGATCCGTAGTATATCGTACCACTTGTAGGCCTGTCCAGACCGCCTAGTAAATGGAGCAGGGTGGACTTGCCTTCGCCGGACTCGCCGACCAGGGCGAGCATTTCGCCGCGGCGGACTTGGAGGTTGATGGAATCGAAGATGATCAGGTCGGAGTCGCCGGA
>DATKFU010000344.1:0-10841 GCA_035511215.1 Bryobacteraceae bacterium
GGGAGGGGGACCGCCCCGCGCCACAGACGCTCGCTCACCGCCGTTTCGACGCGCGGCGTACCGGCCACATAGGCGATGCCGAATCCGGCTGCCAGCCCGCCGATATGCGCCGCGTTATCGATATTCAATCCGGGCAGCAAGCCGAAAATCAACATGTAAACCGCCCAGCGGATATACATGCCGTGGATCGCCGCGCCAGCCGACGTATGCCGGTTCCGCACGCCCAGCGCGATCATTGCGCCGATGAAGCCCATAATCCCCGCCGAGGCGCCCACCGACAGCGCAGCCGTCCAGAAGGTGCTCAGCAGAAACCCGCTCACGGTGGCCATGAAATAGATCACGATCAGCCGGCTGCCGCCATAGACATCCTCCACTTGCGCGCCCAGATCGAACAGCACCCACGAATTCATGCCGATGTGCAGCAACCCGCCGTGCAGAAAGCCGGCCGTTACCAGCCGCCACCACTGGCCATAACCGATAATAGCGGCCCGCAGCTTGGCCCCGAAAGCGAATAGCGTCTGCCCGTCCACGCTCATAAAGCTGCCCTGTCCGTTCCGCTGGCTGAATACCACCGTCGCCAGATACAGGCCCACGTTGATCGTGAGGATGATCATCGTCACGAACCGGGCGTGCGGAATGAAGCCGCCCAAAATGGCCCCCGGATCCCGCCGCTCCACCGCGCGCGGCCCCACACGCTCGTTGCAATAAGGGCAAACCTTGTCGTGACTGGTGATGAAGGCCCGGCAATTCGGGCACATGCGGCGCTGATCCATGCACCCTCATTGTACAACCCGGTCTCGCGCCGTCCCCAATGCTACTCTTGTAGCTGTGGAACGGAGAAGCATGGCTCTGCTATTGGCGGTAACCGTTCGGATCGCCGCGATTTCATCGGCCGACGCGCAAGGCCACCCGCCGATTCAGTGCCGGCTTGACGCCCTCGCAACGGACCAGAAGTTGGCGGAAGTGGCAACCGCGCAAGCGGCGGCTGCATACCTCGGCTGCTCGTCCGGTAAGAACTGTCTGCCCGTTACCCTGCCACCGGGCGATCCGATCCTCGGATCCACGGACATTCGTCCGATCGGCTTCGATGCGCAGCCTCCGCTGAGTGCCTGGGCCGGAACCTGGACAGGCGGCGAGGATCGCGTCACGATTCGGCTGTCGAATACTCCGGGCCAATTGGAGCTGAAGGGCGCGGCGTCCTGGCATAGCGCAAACGATGTCGTGCATTTAGGCAGCTTCGCCGGTGCAGCCGCGCCGGCGGGAAATCGTTTGCACTTCTTCGATGGCAGCACCGAATCGTGCGCCAGTGACAATAGTAAGTGCGGCGGCATGAACGTGCGATTCGGCGGCATCTGGAAACGAACGGAACACTGACTCAACCCATGACCGCAAATCCCATGCTGGGCGTCTTCCTCCACTGGCTCGGAGGTCTGTCCTCCGCCAGCTTTTACCTCGGCTATCGAGGCGTGAAACAGTGGGCTTGGGAGACCTACTGGCTGGCCGGCGGAATCTTCAGTTGGATCATCATGCCATGGTTGCTGGCGCTCACCATGACCCGGGATTTGTTCGCCGTCCTGCATGAGACTCCCGGAAGCGCCCTGTTCTGGGCCTACCTGTTTGGCGTGCTGTGGGGGACCGGCGGCCTTACATTCGGCTTGACCATGCGATATCTGGGCCTTTCGCTCGGCATGGCGGTTGCGCTGGGGTATACGGCGGCGTTCGGTACGCTATTGCCCCCGATTTTTCGCGGCGAGTTTTCGAAACAGGTGCTGGGCACACACTCCGGCCTGGTGATCCTGTGCGGTGTGGCCTGCTGCCTGGCCGGTATTGCGTTCGCCGGGGCCGCGGGAATTTCCAAAGAGCGGGAGTTGTCCGAAGAGCAGAAGCGCGCATCTATCAGCGAGTTCAGCCTGAAGCGCGGCTTGCTGGTGGCCACCTTCTGCGGGATCATGAGCGCCTGCTTCGCATACGGACTGGCAGCCGGCGATCCCATCAAGCAAATTACGCTGCGCCACGGAACGCCGGTCTTGTGGCAAGGTCTTCCGGTGCTGGTCGTGGTTCTGGTGGGAGGCTTCACTACCAACTTCGTCTGGTGCATGATCCTCAACGTTCAGAACCGGACCGGCTATCAGTACTTCAGCTCCAAGGTGCGCGGCCAGATCCCGGCACGCGCGATGGAGCCTATCTTAGAGTCCGCCATCGACGCTCCGGGCGAGGAGATGGCCGTAGCGCTGGCTCCGGCGCGGGTGGCGTCCGAAAGAGCTCCCATGCTGGCCAACTATTGTTTCTGCGCCATCGCCGGCACCACCTGGTACATGCAGTTCTTCTTCTACACCATGGGCGAAACGCAGATGGGCGCTTTCAAGTTCTCCAGTTGGACGCTGCACATGGCCAGCATCATCATCTTCAGTACGCTGTGGGGCATCGCGCTACATGAGTGGAAGGGCGTCGGCAGGCGCACCAAGTCGCTAGTCGCGCTCAGCCTGTTTGTGCTGGTGGCTTCCACGGTAATTGTTGGGTACGGGAATTACTTGGGGAGCGCCGGGGGGCGGTAGCACAAAGAGCTACAGCTCCCAGCCTTTGCGGCATTCGCGGACCAGGTATTGGTTGGCGTCCGGAACATTCGTGACCTTCATAGAGGCGGCATCCCAGTCGAGCCGCCGGCCTGCCCGCAAGGCGACGGCAGCCAGATTGAACGCCTCCGCAATCGGCCCGGCATACATGAAGTCCGCCGACGAACGCGCGCCGCCGCGGCAGGCCGCCACCCATTCCGTGGGACCCCTGAGAGGGTCCCTCTCCACGTGTTGGAAGGGCGGTTTCGGCCCCTGATACTCGCGCATCTTCTTCTCCGGAATAATCCGCGGATCCTCAATCAGGAAGCCGGTCAGGATCTTTCCCTTGTCGCCCACAAACATCATTCCCTCGGCGTCCAGTTCCTTGTTATCCGCCTCCAATTCCTCGGGAGTGGGTGGCCGCATGCCGCCGTCGTACCAGTAAAGATCCAGCGGCCCCATGTCTTCGCGGGCCGCAAACTTGAAGCGGATGGTGGATGCCAGCGGGAATGAATAGTCGTTCCGGATCTTGCGGCTGACATGATCGGCGATGGCGCACGCCGCGCTGGGCCGCGCTTCCACGCTCACCGGAGCGCCCAGCTTCAATGTCCGGAAGACCACCCACAGGCTGTAGTGACCCATGTCCGCAATGGAGCCGCCGCCGAAATCGTACCAGCCGCGAAACACGTTGTGCGTGTAGTTCGGATGATAGGGCCGGTCGGCCGCCGGACCCAGCCACAAGTCCCAATCGAAGCCCGCCGGCACGGGCGGCTGATCGGCCGGCAGCGTCAGGTACTGCGGCCAGACCGGCCGGTTCGACCAGTTATGGACTTCGCGCAACGTGCCGATCGCGCCATCCTTGATCCACGCCATTACCAGGTCCATCGAACCGTGCGTGTCCCAGGGAATGAAGTGCGTCGCGACCTTGCTGGCGCGCGCCGTCTCGATCACCTGGCGGGCCTCGTACACCCGGTTGGCAATGGGTTTATGCATCACCACATGCTTGCCCTTTTTCATGGCGGCAATCGAAATGGTGGCATGCAGATGATCCGGGGTCATGATCTTGACCCCGTCCAGACCCTTCTGGTTTTCGAGCAGCTCGCGGAAGTCGCCGTACGAAGCGCAGCCTTTGAAATTGCCCGCGGGCCGCTTGCTCGCATAATACGTTTCCACGATCTCGCGGCCTACTTCGCGGCCGCCCGGGATGCCGTCCACGCCTGCGCGCCAGTCGGGTTTGTCGAGGAACTTGCGGATTCCGTTAGGCAGCCCGTTCTTCGACCAGTCCACGTAATCGCTGCTGTCTTTGTTCGGGTCGCAGACGGCGACCACCTGTATATCACTGCTGGGCAGCAGCTCTATCAGTTCGCGAAGCCCCTGCGTTCCACAGCCGATATAGGCCACATTGAGCTTGTCGCTGGGAGCCACGAACTGCGGTCCGCCCAGCACATGGCGGGGAAGAATAGTGAATGCAGCGGCGGTGCCGGCTGCCTTTTCCAAAAAGCTGCGTCGATCCATCTCAAACACCTCGCGGTCAGGACCACTTATGCGTGAACAGGAACCAGATTGCCAGCGCGCTGCCCGCACCCAGCAGCCAGGCGATGGCCGCTTTCACCGTGGGCCGCAACAGCCAGGCGCGCACACCCTCCGGTTCCTCGCGCAACGGTTTCATGAAGCGGCGCTGCAAGCTGGATGGCAGGTTTCGTATCGCGCGCGCGATCTCTTCCCGGCCCCTGCGGTCGGCGATCAGGATGGTCGCGGCGTTCAGCCCGTTGGTGGATTTCAGCAGCTTGCGGCGCAACGGCGCCGGCACTTCCTTCACCGACCGGTAGACGGCATCCGTCTCACCCGCCGAGATCAGGATCGTGGAACTCTTCATCACGCCCGATTTGGCCGCCGCGTGCGCCGCGCCGCAATAGGGGCAAATCAGCCCCTCCGCCGCGTCGAATTGCTTTCCGCACCGCCGGCAATTCATCTCATCCCACCATCACCTTCGGGCGCTTGTCGCACGCCGGTTGCCGATCGCCCAAGTTGTCCAGCACCACTTGAATGAAGCCCAGCGCGGCCTTGGAGAGCGCTTTGTCTTTGCGGTAAATCAAGCCCAACCGCCGCATCATCGGCTCGGGCGCCAGCGAGATGGCGCGCAGTTTTCCCGCCGCCACTTCCTCGCGGCAATTGGAAACCGCCAGGAACGATGCGCCCAGGCCGGCCATCACGAAGCGTTTCATCATCTCGGTGGAATCCAGCTCCATCGAGACATGCAGGTCGTCTTCCACCAGCTCGAACCAGGAGTTGAGCCGCGCGCGCGTGGTTCCGGATTTGGGCAGCAACAATTGGATCTGCGGCAGGTCCGACGCCTGCACGCTCTTGCGGTCGGCGAAGGGATGGCGCGCCGGCACGATCAAACGGATTTCGTCCCTGTAGATGTCCGCCACTTGCAGGCGCCGCTCCTCGACCGGCAATTGCGTGAGGCCGAAGTCGGCGATATTCTCCATCACCGCATCCACCACCCGCCCGCCATAGGAACGGTTCACCTGAAGCTGCACCGCGGGGAACTGGCTCTGGTATTCGGAGAACACCTGCGGCAGCACGTAGATGCAGGTCGCCTCGTTGGCGGCGATCACCAGCTCGCCGCGCGGGTTGCGCTCCAGCTCGTTGATGGCGTCCTGCGCCTGGCGGCGCTGGTCCAGCATTTGGGCGGCATAATCGGCGAAGATCTTGCCGGCGGTGGTCAGGGAAATGCGGCTGCCGAAGCGCTCGAAAAGCGCGGTGTTCAGCTCCTGCTCGAGCTGGCGTACTTGCGCGCTGATGGCCGGCTGCGTGCGGTAGCACGTCTGGGCGGCTTTCGAGAAGCTTTTCAGCCTGACGATTTCGAGGAACGTGTGCAGTTGGTCGAAGTCCATGCGCTAGCCCACCCCTCGCTCCCGCCACCCGGCGCGCCTCTGCGTCCAAACAAAACATGAATGGGAGGGATAGAAATTATCAATTTCCCTCTTGTCAGGCATTGTTGGTATGTATTGTAACAGAAGGCTCCGGGTGGTGCGGCTTATAGAGAATGTGGGAATGCCTTAAGCCGTAGCCGCACCTTTAACCCGGCGCAGCGTGGTTCGTCATTGGATCCTCCAGGTGTAGCGGCTGATCGCTTAATTTCGCAACGCGCTCAGCGGATCGATTCGCGTGGCGCGATGCGCCGGAATGATACTGGCGAGCAGCGCCACCGCAAATAACCCCACGGCGGCCGCGGCAAAAGTAAAAGTATCCTGCACGGAAGTGTCGAACAATAACGTTCGCATCAGGCGCGTGAACATGAAGGCGCCGCCCAATCCCACCGCAATCCCCATCGCAGCGAGCCGCGCACCCTGCCGCAGCACCAGGTGCAAGACGTCCGCGCGGCACGCGCCCAGAGCCATGCGAACACCGATTTCGTGCGTGCGCTGGGCCACTGCGTAAGCAATCACGCCGTAGATTCCGATGACCGCCAGGAGCAGCGCCACGCCCGCGAAGAGCATCAGCAGGATGGCGTCGAAGCGCGGGCGCGCCACCGAATCGCGCATGGCCTGCTGCAGCGTGCTGACCCAGGCGACCACCACATCCTTATCGACGGCCTGAATTTCGCGGCGCAGCATGGGCGCCAGATTGGCGGCATCCCCCGCTGAATCCGAAGACGAGTTCACCACAAGGAACGTGCGGCGCGTATAGTTCTGCGTGTAGGGAAGATAGTAAGCGGCTTGGCGATTGGCATCCAACCCGGTGTATTTGACGTCGGCGACCACACCCACGATTTCGCGGAACGGCAGGAACGTCAACTCCGGACCGCTCTCCTTGATGCGCTTGCCCAGAGGGTCTTCGCCGGGAAGGAAGCGACGCGCGAAGCTCTCGCTGACCATTGCCACCGGCACAGATTCGCGGCCGTCGCGCGCTTCGAAGGCGCGGCCGCGCACCAGCCCGATCCCCATGGTGCGGAAATAATCCGGGCTCACGGTATCCACCGTCACCACGGGATTGCCGCTCGTGCGGGGCGCGGCGTCCTGAATCACGAATGTATCGGCGTCGCCTTCCTGGTCCGGCGGCAGGCCATCCGAGAGGGAAGCGTACCGGATGCCGGGCAGTTGCCGTACGCGGTCGAGCAGCCGGCCGTAGAACGCGATGCCGGTGGCCTCGTCGGCGTAGCGCCGGTTGGCGGGCGAGACGGTCATGGCAAGAATATGCTCGGGCGCGCCGTGAAAACCGGCATCCACGCGCTGCAGACGCAGCAGACTGCGCAGCAGCAGGCCGGCTCCCACAAGAAGCATTAGGGAGAGCGCGATCTCGGAAACAATCAAGACCGACCGGGTGCGTTGCCTGAGCCCGCCCGTAGTGCCGCGGCCACCCTCTTTCAGCGTAGAACTGAGGTCCGCGCGCGCGCTCTGCAGTGCCGGCGCCAGGCCGAACAGAATTCCGGTCAGCAACGAAATGAGCAGGAGGAACGCGAGCACCGTGCCATCCACGTGGATATCGGTAATGCGGGGCAGGTTGCCGGGATTGGCGGCGCGCAAGAACACGATTCCCAGGTATGCGAGGGCGAGACCGCCGATGCCGCCCAAACCGGAGAGCAGCACACTTTCGGTTAGCAACTGGCGCACCAGGCGCCCGCGGCCCGCACCCAGGCTCAGCCGCAGCGCCATCTCGCGCTCGCGCACGGTGGCGCGCGCCAGCATCAGGTTCGCAACGTTGACCACCGCGATGAGCAGCACCAGGCATACGGCGCAGAGCATCACGATCAGCGGCGTTCCGATATCGCCAACCATGGCGTCGCGCATGGAAATTACGGGCAGGTCCAGATGGGAATAGACGGTAGGGTTGGCCTGTTCGATGCGCCGGCCGATGGCGTTGGCTTCCGCCTGCGCCTGTTGCAGGGTGACGCCCGGCTTGAGGCGGCCGAAGGCGCGGTAGAAGAACGGTCCGCGGCGCTTAGGCGGGACCACCGGCAGATTGGTCCAGACCTCGCTGTTGGCGAGAGGGAAGTGGAAGCTCTCAGGCATCACCCCCACCACGGTGCAGGGAACTCCATTCAGGATGATGGGCTGCCCCAGCGCGTCGGCACGGCCCGCGAAGCGGCGCTGCCACAGCGATGCGCCGATCACCGCTACCCGGGCGCTGGCAGGCTGATCGTCGCCCGCCAGGAATGTGCGGCCCACAATGGGACGCGCGCGCAGTACACCGAAGAAACCGGATGTAGCGGAGGCGCCGGAAACCTGTTCGGGATCGCCGGCGCCGGTGAGATCGAAGCGGCGCCCCACGGAAGCGTAGAGCGAGGACTCCTCGAAGGATGTGGTCTGGCTCTTCCAATCCAGGAAGTCGGCCATGGACATGTTGGCGCGCGGATTATCCCAGGGCAGCCAGTGCATGTAGACCACCGCGATGCGGTCGGCATCGGGATAGGGGAGCGGGCGCAGCAGGATGCCATATACCACGCTAAACATGGCCGTATTGGCGCCTACCCCCAGCGCCAGCGCCAGCATGGCGACGGCTGTAAAGCCGGGGTTTTTGCGCAGCGCGCGCGCGGCGTAGCGAATGTCTTGCAGCAATTGTTCCAGCATGTGGCCTCGCCTGACGTCTCGAACCGCCTCTTTCACCTGCTCGACGCCGCCCAGTTCGATTGCGGCGGCCCGTCTAGCCTCTTCGTAGTGCATGCCGGATCGCACCTTCTCACCGGTCAATTCCCGCACGTAAGCGTGCACTTCGTCATTCAGTTCGCGCTCCTTACCGGACTTGCGAAAGAGGTTGCGGAACAAGCTGGAGAGGTGCGCTGGCAGAGGCATTCGCTGAATCCTCTAGCTGGCTTGCAAGGCGGCGGCCATGGCTAGCGAGATCTTTCCCCACTCGCGGGTCTCCGTCTGAAACCGGCGCTTGCCAGCGGGTGTCATCGTATAGTACTTGGCGCGCCGGTTGTTTTCCGATTCTCCCCAGGAGGAAGCCAGCCATCCCGCCTCTTCCAGGCGGTGCAGCGCCGGAAACAGCGATCCTGGTTTCACCTGAAACGTGCCGTTGGTGATCTGGCCGATGCGATTGGCAATTCCCAGACCGTGCATGCGCCCCAGCGCCAGGGCTTTGAAAATCAAAAGGTCCAGCGTGCCCTGCAGAAGATTGGTTTGTTTGGCGGGTCTGGTCATATAGAGATTCTATATGGCTCTCCTATGGAATGTCAACGTGGCGCGAGAATGTGTCGAGACGAGTCTCGACACGGCACGCAGGGTGCGTGCGCCACGCAGGCAATCGTGATAATATGTGGCAGTGATATATAGGGAAGATCAATCTATCGATAACCGGGAATGGAAGAAAGGCAGCGCCGAGCTGCTGCTGCT
The DNA here is from genome assembly GCA_035511215.1 of Bryobacteraceae bacterium. Classification (GTDB taxonomy): domain Bacteria; phylum Acidobacteriota; class Terriglobia; order Bryobacterales; family Bryobacteraceae; genus Bog-159. The sequence continues at coordinate 8,894 of DATKFU010000344.1, forward strand.
CTCGCTGGTCGAAACTTTGCCGCGGCACGGCTATGAAATCGGCAAGCTGATCGAACAGCGTTCCCAGGGCGCGCTCCGCTTTCACGCGGCGTCGCTATACCCGCTGTTATATCGCCTGGAGAAGCGCGGCTGGATTCAAGGCCGATGGGTGGAGAAGAGCGGCCAGCGCCGGCGGCGCTACTACCGGATCACGGCGCAGGGGCGGAAAGTCCTGGCCTCCCAGCGGCAGGGCTGGCAGGCCTTCGTCGAGGCCATCAGCCGTATCACAGGAGTCGAAAATGCCTGACTGGAATGAACAAATTCGCAAGCAGCTGGCGGACTTGAACCTAGCTCCCGCGCGCGAGGCGGAGATTGTCGAGGAACTGGCCCAGCACGCCGAGGATCGTTACCGCGAACTCCAGAGCGGCGGGGCTACGGAGGCGGAAGCCCGCCGCATAGCGCTCGACGAGATCGAAGGCCACGAATTGCTGGCCAGCGAACTGCGCGCCGTCGAGCGTACTAATGCGCCGCCGCCCATCGTCTTGGGCGCCGTAAGCAAAGGGCGTGGCAAATTCATGGCCAGCCTCGGACAGGACCTGCGCTACGGTTTTCGGACGGTGCGGAAAAATTCCGGCTTCACCGCCGTTGCGATGCTGGCGCTGGCGCTGGGCATCGGCGCGAATACGGCCATTTTCAGCGTAGTGAACGGCGTGCTCCTGCGGCCGCTGGCGTATCCCGATCCTGGCCGGCTGATGAGGATTTTCGAGACGACCCCGGAGTTCAGCCAGGCGTCCGTCGCGTACCCGAGTTTCCTCGATTGGCGCCGCGAAAGCCGCTCCTTCACCGACATGGGCGCCGGCCGCAGCGACGACTTCAACTTCACCGGAACCGGCGAACCCGAGCACCTCGCGGGCGAATACGTCTCGGCGAGCCTTTTCCCTACCCTTGGCATCACGCCGTTCATGGGACGCAATTTCCTGCCTCAGGAAGACCGCCAGGGCGCTGCCTGCGCGGTGATGCTCAACTACGGGTTCTGGAAAGTGCGGCTAGCAGCCGACCCGAACATCCTGGGCAAGGCCCTGACCCTGAACGCCATGAACTGCGCCGTGATTGGCGTCTTGCCGCGGGACCTTCGGTTGGCAGAGAGCGCTCAGGTCTACGTTCCGATCGAGCAATATAACTCGGTCGAGCTGCGCACGCGGGAGTCGCGGCCGGGAATCGCGGTCATTGGCCGCCTCAAACCGGGCGTGACTATCGAAGCGGCGCAGGCGGAGATTGCGTCCATCTGTAGCGTCCTGGCCCGCCAGTACCCGAAGACGAATGCGGGGGCTGGGGCCAAGCTCGTCCCTATGAAGGACGACATGGTGGGGTACATTCGATCCACGCTGCTGCTGCTGGTGGGCGCGGTCGGTTTCGTGCTGATCATCGCCTGCGCCAACGTCGCCAATCTGCTGCTGGCGCGCTCCACGGCTCGAAGGCGTGAGTTCGCCATTCGCACCGCGCTGGGCGCCGAACGCGGACGCATCGTGCGCCAATTGTTGACGGAAAGCGTCCTGCTGTCCCTGGGCGGCGCCGCGCTCGGCTTGCTGCTCGCCCGCTGGGGGACTAGCCTGGTCCTGGCCGCCGCGCCCAACAGCCTGCCGCGCTCCACGGAAATCGGCATCGACCCGTACGTTCTGCTGTTCACGCTGGCGGTCTCGATCGTTACCGGCATACTCTTCGGCCTCGCCCCGGCCTTTCACGGCGCGAATGCCAACCCGCAGGAATCCCTGAAGGAAGGCGCGCGCGGCGCGGGAGGCGGACGGCATCGCGCAGAGAGCGTCTTCGTAGCCGTGGAAATCGGCCTGGCGGTTATCTTGCTGGCCGGCGCGGGACTGATGATGCAGAGCGTCTGGCGGCTCTTGCAGGTCGATCCGGGGTTCAACACGCGCAGCCTCCTGAGGACGCAAGTCGCGCTCTCCCTCCCTCC
>DATKFU010000345.1:0-7490 GCA_035511215.1 Bryobacteraceae bacterium
CACCATGCTTACCAGGAGTTTGTCGAGCCCATGAGCCGTCTGCTGCGGGAGGCCGCCGGGCTCAGTGATGACGCCGCCTTCGCCCGTTTCCTGCGGCTGCGCGCCGATGCCCTGCTGACCGACGATTACTACGCCAGTGACATCGCCTGGCTGGAGTTGGAAAATCCTAAGTTTGACGTGATTTTCGCGCCTTACGAAACCTATCTCGACGATCTGCTGGGCGTCAAGACATCCTACGGCGCGGCGGTCCTCATCCGCAATGACGAAGAGAGCCGCAAGCTGGCGGTGTTTCAGAAATACGTGCCCGAGATACAAGATGCGTTGCCCCTGGCGCCCGAGGATCGGCCATCCAAGAAGGGCCATGCCACCCCCATGGAGGTGATGGATTCGCCGTATCGCGCGGGCGACCTGCGGCACGGGTACCAGGCCGTTGCCGATAACTTACCCAACGATCCGCGCATCCACCAGGAACAAGGAAGTAAGAAGATCTTCTTCAAGAATTTCATGGACGCGCGCGTGGAGTATATCATCCTGCCCTTGGCGCGCCGTCTGATGCGGCCGGACCAGGCGGGCAAGGCGTCCGGCGAGGGTTACCTGGTGGGCACGCTGCTGCACGAAATCGCGCACGGGCTGGGGCCGGCGTTCGCCCGGCAAGGCGGCAAGCAGGTGGACATCCGCGAGGCAATCGGCGCAACTTACTCGGCGCTGGAGGAAGCCAAGGCGGATGCCGTGGGCATGTTCGGCGTGAAGTGGCTGGCCGATCGCGGCGCCCTGCCGAACGAGCGCATGGAAGAATACTACGTATCGTACGTGGCCGATATCTTCCGCACGCTGCGCTTTGGTACGGGTGAAGCGCACGCCCGCGCCGAACTGATGGAATGCAACTATTTGCTCGAACACCAGGCGCTTGTCGCCGGCGCGCAGGGGGTGGATGGGCGTTACGCCATCGACTACGGGCGCATCCCCGGCGTGCTGGCGGCGCTGTCGAAAGAGTTGCTGGAAATCGAAGCAACCGGCGACCGCGCCCGGGCGGAAGCGTGGTTCGCGCGCTACGGCAGCATGCCGCCGGCCCTGGCCAGGGCGCTCGAGAACGCGCGGGATGTGCCGGTGGATATCGATCCTATCTTTTCGTTCGCGGACAATCTGCGGTAAGCGCGGTAATGCGATGCAAACCGGATTACTCTTGCTGCCGCTATGCGTCGCTCAACTGGCCGCCGCCGCGCCGTCATCGGTGAAAGAGACCGGAGGCAATATCTTCCTGGTTGAGGATAACAGGCCCGCGGAGCAGCTTACGGCAGCGGGGACCGGCTTCATGCCGGCCATATCCTCCGACGGCGATAAGATAGTTTTCGTAAAGTCCGGCGGTCCAGGCCGGCCGGACGACCTTTGTTTGATTTACGTCAAACATCGGCATGTTCAAGTGCCTGTCAGTATTGTGACGCCCGCGTTGGCGCTCGACGCTGAAGTCGGGGCAATCGGAGCCATCCTTGACCCGCAGTTTTCGCCCGATTCCTCCGCGGTCTACTTCTTTACCCAGTCCGCCGGCCGCGGCCTGATCGTCAGAGTCGAACTGACTCCACCCAAGTCATACATTGTCGCCCACGGCGCGATTCCGATCGGACAGGGTAGATCTTTCGATGTGATTGCACGCGGTAGGTATGCCGGCGATCTGATCGTTTACAAGGACTCGGAAAAACTGACTGCCGGGCGTCTGTTTCTTTACTGGCTGACGGATCCTTATGGCGCTAACCTGGCAATCGTCGCGGACAACAAGAACGATGTGGAGCTATTCAGGGATGCAGTTGGGCGATAGTCGCGCCCCATCCGCCGGCTTCCGCGGGCGCGTCTCCGTACGACACCACAAAACTGGTGCGGGCCAGCACCGCGCGGACCGTTTCGCGTTGCACGCCGATGCCCCGCCCGTGAATGATGCGGATGGCGCGGAAGCCCAGCCGCCGCGCCTCCTCCAGATAGGCTTCCACTACTCGCCGCACATCGCGGGGCGGCACGCTGTGCAGGTCGAAGACATCGGTGATGGGAATACGGATCGGCTCGCCGGCATCCGCAAAATCGTCCGCCATGCTATACCATGTTACGGCATGGTATAAGCTTATACCGGAGGAGCGGCTTGGCCGCCAAATATACCTACAAACAGGGGCAGTACCTCGCCTTCATCGCCATGTACACGAAACTGCACAAGTGTCCACCCGCTGAATTGGATATTCAGATGTACTTTCGGGTGACGCCGCCGAGTGTGCACCAGATGATCGTGACTCTGGAAGCCCGCGGCCTGATCAGCCTTATTCCGTGGACGCCCCGGACGATTCAGGTGCTGGTGCCGAAGGAAGAACTGCCGGAGCTGGATTGATATAGATGATATAGACTGGACTCCATTATGCGAATCGTGAAACCTTGCGTGTTCGGCGTGGCATTGATCCTGGCAGCCGCGTCGCGGGGGACCTGCGCTGCCCCGCTGCGGGCGGGTGTGGCGCAGACGGACATTACCCCTCCGGCGGGCGAACTGATGTGGGGGTATGAGGATCGCCGTCAACCCGCCACCGGCATGCTGGACCCGCTCTACGCGCGCGTACTGGTGTTGGAGGCGGCTGCGGAGAGCGGTCCCCGCCGGCTCGCGCTCGTGACTCTCGACCTGGGCCGCAGCTTCGGGCCGGGATCGCTGGCGCGGCTGCGCGAGTCGGCCAAGCGGTCGAGTGGGATTTCGTGCCTGTTGGTTGCCGCGTCGCACACCCACAGCGCGCCCGTGATCCGGGACGAATACCGCGACGCTCCCCCAGCCTGGGAGCAGGCCGCGCTCGACAAAATCGCGCGCGCCATTGCGCAAGCCGCGGACGGATTGCAGCCGGTGCGCATCGGCGTGGGAACCGGCGCCGTGTACATCGGACACAACCGCCTGCGCGTCAATCCCGATGGCACCGTGAGCTGGTTTGAACGCAATCTAACCCGTATCCCCACTTCGCCGGTGGACCCCACCGTAACCGTGCTGCGCATCGACCGCGCCGACGGCACGCCGCTCGCCGTGCTCACCAACTACGCCTGCCACCCGGTGGTCTTCGGCTCCGACAACCTGCGCTACTCGGCGGACTTTCCGGGCGTCACCAATCGCGTGGTGGAGCAGGCGCTCGGCTCACACGTGCAGAGCTTCTTTCTGCAGGGCGCGCCCGGTGATATCAATCCCTACTACGCGGTTACCCCGATCGAGCAGGACGCCGTTGGCCGCCGCGATTGGACCGGAGAACGCCTGGGCCAGGAAGCCGCGCGCGTGGCGCGGGAGATTCACACACATGCCCCGGATGCGCCCAGCCTCGACTTTGCGGAATCGACCATCACCGTCCGCCTGCGATGGAATGTGGAGAAGTTTCGCGCCGCGCTGTTGAAATTTCTGGGACCGGATGGAATGGAAATCTACGGCGCGCATATCACGCCGGAAATACAGTTGCCGGTGTCGACCGTGCTGATCGACCGGGATATCGCGCTCGCGACGATGCCCGGCGAGCCATTCGTGGATTTCCAGATGAACTGGCGCGACCGCTCACCCGTGCCGCACGTGCTGTTACTGGGGTATACCAACGGGTATAACGGCTACTTCCCCACCATCCTGGCGGCGTCCCGCGGAGGCTACGGAGCGGCCAGCGCCAGCACCTGGGTGGAGCCCGGCGCGGGCGAGCGCATGGTGGACAACGCGGTGGCCAGGGTATACGAGATGCTGGGCCGGTTGAGCGATCTGCCGGACGATTTGAAGCGCGATGTCTATAAGTGACGTATAGATGTTTAGTGACGTATACAAGTAGAGGCGTGCGTTGAACATGCTAGGATCACAGCAGATGCGCAAGGCGCTGTCGATCGCCATGGCGGGGACCATCCTCCTGGCCGGCTGCCATCGAAAGAGGGTCGCGCAAGCGCCGCCGCCCGCCCCAACTCCCGTGGCCCCGGCGGTTTCCACGCCCCCCGCGGTTTCCACGGTCCCAACTCCCGCGGCTCCGGCGCCGCCGCTCGAGCCTGGCGAAACGGGCGTGGCAAGCTGGTATGGCCACCCATTTCACGGGCGCGCGTCGGCCAGCGGCGAAATCTACGACATGGAGCAAATGACCGCAGCGCATCGCACCCTGCCATTCGGCACCATGGTGCGCGTCTTCGACCTGGATAATGAAAAGTCGGTGGACGTGCGGATCAACGACCGCGGACCGTTCGTGGATGGGCGGATCATCGATCTGTCGCACGCCGCCGCGCGGGCCATCGAGATGATCGGTCCGGGAACGGCGCGCGTGCGGCTCGAGATTCTGAGCGCGCCCGTGCCGGTGCAATCTTATTTCGGCGTGCAGGTGGGCGCATTCCGGAATCGCACCAGCGCCGAGGGCCTGCGTCTCGCCATGGAGGCGAAATACGGCCGGGCCCGCGTGGTCCAGCGCGCCGATACTCCCGGCTGGTGGCATGTGGTGGTCGGCCTCGAACTTACTGAAAACGGCGCGCACGCCTTGGCGAGCCGCATCCGCGACGAGGATAGTTCGGTGACCACGGCATTCGTCGTTCGCCTGGATTCAGTATAATCGAAGCAGCCAATGGAGCGTGGTGCAAACGGCTGGTCCCATGGTTTGGTGGGGCAGTCGCCGCAGATCTGCGAGATCCGCCGGCTCATCGAGAAACTCGGTCATTCCCACGCGCCTGTGCTGCTGCTGGGGGAGAGCGGAACGGGCAAAGAGGTGGTGGCGCGCGCCATCCATGACGCTAATCCCACCGGCGAATTCGTCCCCATCGATTGCGGAGCGCTGGTCGGGCCGCTGGTCGAAAGCGAATTGTTCGGCCACACCAAGGGCGCCTTCACCGGGGCTTCGGAAGCCAAGCGCGGACTCATCGAAGTGGCAGACGGCGGCACGGCGTTCTTCGATGAGATCGGTGATCTGCCCCTCGACATGCAGGTGAAGCTGCTGCGCCTGCTGCAGGAGCATGAGTTCCGTCCGGTGGGATCGTTGAAGCAGCACCAGGTGAATATCCGGGTCATCGCCGCCACCCACCATGACCTGGCGCGCGACGCGGTGCGCGGCGTCTTCCGGCAGGACCTTTATTACCGGCTGAACATCGTCAGCCTGCGTCTGCCCGCTTTGCGCGACCGCAAGGTGGATATTCCGGAGTTGGCCGATCACTTCCTGCGGCGGTTCGGAGTAAACCACCGGCTGACTTCGGAGACTCTGGATACCATGATGAACTACGATTGGCCGGGAAACGTGCGTGAACTGGCGAACTCGATCGAGCGCATGGTGGCGTTGAACACAGGCCCGTGGCTGCACGTCGCTGATCTGCCGTCCCCGTTGCAGAACCACCGGCCCGAGGAGCCGCCGCTGACCTCCGCGGTGGCCGCCGGTTCCGAAGCTGCACCGTTGCCTTTGCTGCATTCGCCGCCGCGCCAGTCGGGGTTGTTCCTGGCTACGGTAGAAAAGGAGACCATCCTGAAGGCGCTCGCGGCCACCCGCGGCGACCGCGCCAAGGCCGCCCACATGCTGGGCATCGGCCGCACCACGCTCTACCGCAAGCTCAAGGAATATAAAATCGAGAATTGAACATCGCGCTGGATTCGACGTATAGCGTAGGCGCGGATTTGTCTGGAGTCGGCGTGTATTCGCGCGAGATGCTGGGCGGTCTCGCACGCGCGCACCCTGCCGACCAGTTCGCGTTCTGCTACCGGCCGCACCGGTTCCTGCGCTCGTTCGGCCAGCGCTTGCCGGCCAACGCCGGGCGGTTCCTGCTGGGCGAGACCCGCGCGCCGAGGTCGGCGGACATTTTTCACGGCCTGAACCAACGCTTGCCCCACGCGCCCCTGCGTCGCGCCGTAACTACTTTCCACGATCTGTTCGTGCTCACGGGCGCATACTCCACGCCGGAATTTCGCCGTCGGTTCGCCGAACAGGCGCGCGACGCGGCCGCCCGCAGCGACCGCATCATTGCCGTGTCGCAGTTTACGGCAATGCAGGTAGTCGGGTTGTTGGGAGTGGAAGGGGCGCGCCTGCGTGTGGTGCATCACGGGGTCAGGCCGGCGGCGGCATCCGGCGTCACGCGCCAGAAAATCATTCTGCACGTGGGAGCCATTCAGCACCGCAAGAACCTCTCGCGGCTGGTGGACGCCTTCGAAAACGTGGATCCCGGTTGGCAGCTCGTGCTGGCCGGGTCCGTTGGATACGGCGCGGCCGAGATCGCCGCCAAGGTCGCCGCGGCGCGTAGCCGGGAACGGATTCACATGCCCGGCTATGTTCCGCCAGGCGAATTGGCCGATTGGTATGCGCGCGCCATGATCTTCGCGTTTCCATCCCTGGACGAGGGCTTTGGGATGCCCGTGCTGGAGGCTATGGCTGCCGGCACGCCAGTGATTGCATCCAATCGCTCGGCCGTGCCTGAAGTGGCGGGGGATGCGGCTTGGCTGGTGAATCCGGAAGATACCGAAGAATTGGCAGCCGCCCTGGTGGCGCTGACCCGTGATGCCGGCCGGCGCGCGGACCTCTCCCGCCGGGGCCTGGCGCAAGCAGCGAAGTTTACATGGGGTGATGCGGTTGAAAAGACGTGGCAGGTTTATCGCGAGTTGGCCGGTGGCAAGCCGGACTAGCGGGACTCGTCGTCCACGGCGATCTTGAGAGCTTTCAGAAAGCGGTGATCCTGGGTCGTGAATTTGACCTTTCCAGCAGACTCGAAACCGCGCTTCCGTTCTGTCTCGGCAGCCGGCTGCTCCTCTTCGGAACCGGACTCTCCGTCCTCGCGCTTATTAAACCCGATGGTGGCTTCCAGCACCAGGAAGACGTCGTACCCGGCCCGCCGGATTTCGCCGATTGCTTCGGCAATCCGGTCGGATTCTGAGAGCGAGTCGTTGATCGCGTTCCCCAGGTCCTGCATAAGGTTCTTCAATGGCTCGTCCACAGCGACCTCCCCCCAATATTGTGGGATGCGACCGCCATACATCTCGTTGCAAATTCGGGGTCGCAGCCCCCCTACCCGTTTAGATTGTAGTGGAGGCGGCACGGCTGCACAAGATCTCCACCATTTTAAATCGGCGTCCCAAGCCGAAACCAACAGGTACCCTTCCTTCTGATAATATCGGATGTTGTGCCTAAGCGTAACATTTATCGGGACGGAGCGCGAGTTTACCAGGAGGGCCGCCGTTTTCTGGGATTTGTAGTCCCAGCGGTACTGAAGCCGGCCCGCACGCTCTGGCACGAAATCATCGGGTTCGTGTTCGTGATGATGGCTATCGCCTTTGTTTTGTCGGGATTCCGCGCTATCCGCCAATTTGACGGCAGCGCCGGAGCGGTGGCGCGGCTGGCCATGCTGGCCATCGGCGTGGCCCTGCTGGGCGGATACGGCATCTCCTCGTTCCTCCGGGCGCGCAGAATTTCACGCTCGTAACGGCGGCCCTGCCATCCCAGCGGTTACACGTGCAGTGCGATTCCCGCCCCGGGATTCCCGTACGTCTCCCGAACCGGCTCCGCCGG
>DATKFU010000346.1:0-22299 GCA_035511215.1 Bryobacteraceae bacterium
GTGATGCCCGTCGCTCGAAATGTGTGGCAGCACGTGGAGGAAGGGAGTCCCGCCGCGCCCACGCGTTTCTGGGGCGCGCAGGATACATGATCGACACCAACCGCAGCGTGGCGCTGGAGACGACGGTTCGCCAGTACGGGAAGGGTGAGTGGGCCAAGCTCGAATACTCGCAGGCGTTCGGGGCGCACTGGCGGCGACGGCGGCTTTCACTCTGATCCGCGGGGATGAGTCGGATTTCCTGGGCCCGTACCGGCGCAATTCGCACGCCATGCTGGCGCTTCGATATAGTTTTTGATGGATGATGCCGGGGGCGGAGGACGCCTGGAAACGAGGCGGTCTAAGATGCCGCCGCAGACTACGAGCCTGCCCCACATGGCACGGTAAATGCTCCCCCAGCGCTACCGCTGCGAAATAGGCCACGAAATCGCCTACGCTTGCGGCATTTCACGCTATGGAGGGGCATTTGACACTATCGGAGACCCTTCGAAACCATGCCTTCATGCGGGGCTTGGGGGATCGGCTCATCGCCAAGTTGGCTTTGCTCGCCACGGAAGCCGCCTTCGCCGAGAACGAGGTGATTCTAATGGACCGCCGGCAGTCCCAGTACTTCTATCTGGTCACCTCCGGCAGCGTGAGTATTGAGTTACACTCCCCCATCTTCACCGTATCGGTGTTGGCCGTGGGCCCCGGCCAGGCATTTGGCTGGTCCGCGCTGCTGGACCATCAAGACACCGTTTTCCAGGTGCGCGCGCGGGAGGAGACGGCCGCGCTGCGCTTTGCCGGCGCGGACCTTACCGAAGCATGCCGCAGCGACGGTGAGTTGGGCGTTGAGATCCTGCTGCGCACGTTGCAAGTTGCCGCCGGCCGCATTGAAGCCACGGAAGCAAGGTTCGCCGAAATCTGCGGTGTGCGGATCAAGTCGTCAGTCAAAAAGGAGCACTCACTGATATGAACGAACAATACGATGTAGCCATTCTGGGCGCGGGCTTCGAGGGGAGCATGCTGGGAATCATTCTGGCCTGCAACGGGGCCAAGGTCGTGATCGTCGACGCCGGGACGCATCCGCGTTTTGCCCTGGGCGAATCCACGGTGCGGCACACCTTCCGAATGATCAAGATCATGGCGGAGCGGTTTGGAGTCCCGGAATTCAAGACGGAGTTCAACTCCGGCAAGACCATCCACCAGCATGTGTCCTCGGGCTTCGGGATCAAGACCAATTTCGGCTTCATGCTTCATCACGAGGGCCAGCACCAGCGGCCGGAAGAGGCCACCCAGTTAGTCATCCCACCTTACAGGGAAGGCTATGAAGCGCACCTGTTCCGTCAGGATACGGACGCATACTTGACTTATACGGCTATACACCACGGCGCCACAGTCAAGTACCACACCCGTGTCAAGCATGTCGACACGGACAGCCATGGCGTCAGTCTCGAAACGGAGAAAGGCGAGACGATCCGCGCGCGCTTTGTCGCCGACGCATCCGGAGGCGGGCACGTTTTGTCGCGCATGTGGAATCTGCGCGACGAGCCCACCCGCTGCAAGACGAACACGCGCTGCCTTTTCACGCACATGATCGACGTGAAGCCCTACGACGACTTAAGCCTGCCCAACGGCGTGCCGAAAGCGCCGCGGCGCTGGTATCAGGGCACCTGCCACCATCTGTTTGATGGCGGCTGGGTGTGGGTCATTCCGTTCGACAATCGCCCGGGGTCGACGAACAAGGCGGTGAGCGTGGGGCTGAGCTTCGACATTCGCAAGTTTCCCAAACCCACCGACATCACGCCGGACCAGGAATGGCGCCAGTTCCTGTCCCGCTTCCCCAGTATTTACGAGCAGTTCAAGGACGCCAAGCCGGTGCGCGACTGGGTGTCGTCCGACCGCCTGCAAATCTCGGTCAAGCAGAGCGTCGGCGATCGCTGGGCAATCATGGCCGGCGGTACGGGCAGCGGCTTTTTGGATGCGATCTTCTCGCGCGGGTTGGCTTCGTCCATGGAAGTGACCAACGCGCTGGCCGCACGGCTGCTGCGGGCCTTGAGGGCCGACGACTTTACGGTGGACCGCTTCGAATACGTCGCCCGCGTACACGAGATCGATCGTACGAACAACGACCGCACCGCCAGCGCGGCTTATACTTCATGGCGCGACTTCGACCTTTGGAACGCCTGGTTCAGGGTGTGGGCGCTAGGCGTCGGCTTGGGCGACCTGAAACTCGCCAGCATTTACCGCCGGTACAAGAAGACGCATGACGACTCTATCCTGCCGGATGCCGAGGAGCCTATGGGACTGTTCTACAGCCAGCACCAAGGCTTCGGCGAGCTGTACAACGCGGCGGAGGCCAAGATGTGCCAGGTGGAGGCCGGCAGCGTGGATCCGAAAGTCGCTTCCAGGTATATCTTCGATTTGATACGCAATGCGGACTTCGCGCCGCCGGCAAATCACCTGGGCGACCCGGAACGGCACTTCATCAACATTGGCACGCCTTGGGCCACGCTGAGTACGTTGGCCTGGCTGGCTACTTCCGCTCCGCCCGAGATCAAGAGCTTGTCGGCAGGCTTGCTGGGTGATTTCGGGAGAAAACCACATCCGGCACATAGTTAGTTAGACAACTATCTTCGGAAGCTCTCGGGCGGCCCCAGGTAACTCGGCTTGAGGCCGCCTAAGTCGACGAGGATCTTCTGAAGCACGATGCCGGGGTCAACCATCCAATACTTGAGAGTGTGATAACCCGAGCCTGACAGCGAGTGAGTGGTAGAGATGGTGCGCACGGCATCTTTCACCGACTCCTCCCAATCCTTTAGCGAGTTTTGCGCCAGGGCATCGACGATCTGCGGCGGCCGATCGTCGAACGCTACCGCGAATCTCAGCCCACGGCCAGGCACGAAGTTCAGCGTCGGCGCAATGATGGTGTGAACCTGCACTGTACCGGGATCGAACAGATACATACGGTATTCGAGCGACGGAGAGTCTTGCGGTGGAGTCGCGCTCGCGGCGGTGCAGGGCAGTATGGTCATCGCCGAAAACGTCCGGCCGTAGTCCTTGATTTCCTCCCAGTGAACTGCTCTCGCATCCATCTTTTTGGTATAGTGCGCGGCCTCCATGGATACATAGCCATCCGCCTCCACGAAACCGCGCAATGTGTCTCGCGTGACCTCGCGCGGACGGAATGACGCGACCTTGACGCTAACCGGATCGGCGCCGGCGCCCGAAATTGTCACGAAGCCTTCGGCGGCGCCCGCTGGCGCTTTACCCCAATCCACACTCACCTGCAGGCGCTCGTCTTTCTTTACGGTTCCCCGTACCTTGCTCAACACGATCCAGCGCGCGCTGGCGGTAGCCGAGAAGTCAATCGGCGTGCGCCCTTGATCAAAGACTTCGATATACCGGCTGGGCCGATTGAAAGCGTCGAATTGTAACGAAGAAGGGGTTACTCCCATCTTAGCCACTTCTCCAGGCTGTATCTCAGTGACTGCCGGCATCGCGTTAACGCGCGGTTCCTGCCAGCCGGTGTAACCGATGTGCGTCTGATCCATCATGTGGTCCCACTTACCGTTTGCCAGAGTGTGATTGTAGGCAGCGGACAAATCCGCATCCGCCTGGAACAACTCGCGGACGCATGCGGCGTAATCATTGGCGCTGGCGCGTCCCTGGCTGGCATAGAGCCGGTTCCGGGCGGCGGCAATGTAGAGTTCGTTCACCTGGGCGCAGGCCTTCGTAGGATACAGAACCAGCTCAAAAAATGCGTCCTTCGCGTCGTCCGGCAGGCGCTTGTAGATCTGCTCCGCCCGTGCCGTGAGGGTCTGCCACTCAGACAGCACGTTATCTGCTTCTTCGTAGTTCTCCAAGCTGAACGTGCCGGGTTCCAAAAGCTCCGGCTTGCGCCGGCCGTTGTACTTCGTGTATTTGGCGACGATATCTGCGATATCGGCCGCATAGGTTGGGCCGAACTCGCGCCGGGCCCATAGCATGCCGAATTCCGCGATCTTATCGTGCCCCCATCGCTGCGGATTCCAGGCCAGGCTCAGGAAATATTCGATCGGGAACTCCATGGGCTTCAGATCGCCTACATTGACGATCCAGATACGCCTGGCATCGTACTGGTAGGCCAGATTCATCTGTTCCCAAACCCTGGGGATAGGGTTCGTATTCAGCCACTTATAATTCCTCGGGCCACCTACATAGTCGAAGTGGTAATAGATGCCGGCTCCTCCGCTTCTCTTGCGCTCTTCCGGCGTCGGGAGCCGGCGCACGTTGCCCCAGTTATCGTCGCACCAGAGTAACGTCACGTCGTCGGGGACGCGCATTCCCGCTTCATAATACTCTTGCACCTCCTTATATAGCGCCCAGTCTTGCGGCACCTTCGACAGATCGGGTCCCATGCGCCTGGCGATGATGGCGCGTTGGTCGGCGACGATTGTTTCGAGCAGCGCCTTGTTGCCCTCCGTACCGCCCGTCGTGTCCATGGGCATGTCGCCATCGCCGCGCATCCCCAGTGTGACGATGCTTTCGTAGGCCAGGTTGCGCTCAATGCCTTCGTCCCAGAACGCGCCCAAGACATCGGGATTGGTGGCGTAGTTCCACGGGCCCTTTCCATGCCGCTTCCATTCCTGCTGGGCGCGCAACATAGGTTCGTGATGGGAAGTTCCCATGACGATACCATATTCATCGGCGAGCTTAGGATTGAGCGGATCGTCTTCGTTGAAAGCGCTGCCCCACATGGCGGGCCAGAGATAGTTTCCTTTCAAGCGAAGAATTAGCTCGAAGACTTTCACGTAGAACTTAGAATTGAAGCCGCCAAACCTCTCCCGCGTCCAGCCGGATAGCGAGGGTGCTTCGTCGTTGAGGAAGATGCCGCGATACTTGACGGCGGGCTCGCCGTCGCCAAATTTTCCCGGGCTTACGAAAAGCGTGTCTTTATGTGCGACAGGAACGTCGGCCCACCAATACCAGGGTGAGACGCCGATTTGTTCGGAGAGATCGTAGATACCATAGATCGTGCCGCGTTTGTCGCTGCCGGCAATGACCAGGGCGCCGGGTACGGCCTGGATCAGGAACGTCTCCCATTTACCGGCAATGGAGGACGTGTCGGTCAGCCGCTTGACGAGCGGGCTTTTTTCGATAGAGCCGATGACGATGGCGTGGGTGCCTAGGCCGAATGTCTCGTGCGTGACCGCCGGCGTGCAGCCAGTGACACGGGCTATGTCGGACTGCAGATCGCCGGCGGCACGGATGACTCCGGCATAGTCGCCAGCATCGACATAGATGGCGGCGCAGGCTTTGGCTTGGGCGATGGGAAAGCTTCCTGGCCGTGCTACTGTCTCCACATAACGGGGCTGGCCGAGGGCCAGCGCGGCATGGGGCAGCAAAAGCAACAGGAATGGCTTGAACGATGTCATTGCGTACGGGTGCTTCCGGGGTGCTGCAAGAATTCGTAGCGCCCGCGGTGAGCGTCGGGAGCCGCATGGCAGACTGCGTCGAGATGCATGACCGGATAGCTAGCCTGGCTGGTGTAGGCCGGCCATTGGGGTAATCCCGCGCCATTGGGATCGCCGTTCCTAGCGAAGTTCGCCCAATAGGAGGACATCAGATCAGATAGCGCTTTGTCCTCCGGCCGCCAGGGTAGGTCTTTCGATGCCAGTGCGCCGAACACGAACTCAATCTCGGCCGAATGATACGCGCCGTGCGGGGCGGTGTCGGCACCGGCTTCGACCTTCGCAGGTGCTGGTGGAGCATCGTCGAACTCATAGCGGTAGAGCGTAGACCTCGCCGTGGCCCCCTGCATCTCCAGCCACTCCCAAGTGGAGAACGCGATGAATTGGTCGCCCGCCAGATCCTGCGCGGCTTGCTTGGCCTGCTCGTCGCTGTCCGCCGGATAGAGCTTGAGGAACTCGTCGGCCCGGTCGCCAAAATGCTTCTGCGCGTAGGCTATGAAGTTCGTCGCGGTAGGGGCGTCTTCGCCGAAGATGCTCCCATAGCCGCCTTCGTCGTGGTTCCATCCGGCCAGCAGCGGCACATGACTCTGCTTGCCGCTCGCATAGATTTCCCGCACGCTCTGTGGCAGAAAATAGCCGTCCACATTCGGCGCGAACCAGAGATCTTTCCGCTTAACCGCCGCGTCGAGGAGTTCCGCGGCGGGCTTGGCCCGCAAATCTGCGAGAGAATGCGCGCCGATGGACTCCGCGAACTCCGCGTTCACCGTCTCACTCGCCTGCAGCGGCTTCAGATCCAGCACGGTACCGAAGAACGCGCCGCTCTCGCCGATGGCACGCTGAAACAGGCCCTGCGCCAGAGGCGACGCCATGAGCGCGCTGAGGGAAAACGATCCGGCCGATTCGCCGAAGATGGTCACGTTAGCCGGGTCGCCGCCGAAACCGGCAATGTTCTTGTGCACCCATTCTAGGGCCGCCACCTGGTCGAGGAGACCATAGTTACCGGAGGAATCATGCCCCGATTCTTTGGCCAGGCCGGCGTGCGAGAAGAATCCAAATACATTCAGGCGATAGTTCATGCTCATCACCACAACGCCCTTGCGGGCCAGGTTTTCGCCATCCTGCCGCGGCTCGGAGGCGGCGCCCGCCGCGAAGCCGCCTCCATAAATCCACACCATCACCGGCAGGCGCGCCTTCGCGGATGTGGCGGGCGTCCACACGTTGAGATAGAGGCAGTCCTCGCTGGGGCCCTTGTCGCGGAAAATCATATCGCCATAAATATTCCCTTGCATGCAGCGCGGGCCGAACTCCGCGGCCTCCCGGACGCCGTTCCAGCGCGGCGCTGGTTGGGGCGCCTTCCAGCGGAGCGCGCCTACCGGCGGCGCAGCGAAGGGGATGCCCTTGAACGCGGCTATACCATTATTCACCACGCCCTTCACGCGGCCAGTATCCACTTTGACGAGGTCCGGGACGGCGGCCGGCGAGACGGCTACCGCCAGGCAGAACAGAATCAGGTTGCGATGCATGCCCATTACTTTAGCGCGGCTCTGGGCCGCACGGCGCTGGCTCGGTCACGCAGCCCGCTCAGTGACGTAGAATGGCGGGATATGCGAACCCGCATCGCCGCAGCCTTCGTGCTGGCCGCCGCGCTGGCCATGCCGGCCGAACTGACCTACCAAAAGCCGCCGCACGAGATCCTGGATGTTCTTAACGCGCCCCCTCCGCCGCTGATCTCCGTGAATCCATCTCGCGATTACGCCATTCTGATGCAGCCCGTGCGCTACCAGCCCATCGCCGAGGTTGCGCAACCCATGCTGCGCCTCGCGGGCCTGCGCATCGATATCCGTACCAACGGTCCGCACCTGCCGCTTTATAGCACTGCGTACACCATCAAGCGGCTGGCGGATGCCTCCGATATTCCCGTCGCGGCGCCTCCCAATGCGAAGCTGGGCGCGCCGGTATGGAGCCCGGATGGCAAGCAGTTCGCCTTCACCAACACGGCTGCCAACGCTATCGAGCTATGGATCGGGACCATCGCCAGCGGGCGGACGCGGCACATAACCGGCGTACGTTTGAATGCCGTGATGGGCTCACCGATTGTCTGGCTCGCGGACAACCGCACCGTGTTACTGCGCACGATTCCCGACCATCGCGGCCAGCCTCCCGCCGAAGCGGCCGCGCCCTCAGGTCCGCATATTCAAGAGAGCTCCGGCCGCTCGGGCCCGGTGGTCACTTACGAAGACATGCTCAGTGCGCCGCGTGACGAAGATCTGTTCGATTACTACGCGACGGCCCAGCTTGTGTATCTGGACACGTCCACAGGCAAGACCGCACCGGCCGGAAAACCGGGTATTTTCGAAGCAGCGGACCCGTCACCGGACGGACGGAATTTGTTAGTGTCCCGTGTAAACCGTCCGTATTCGTACCTGCATCCCGTGTTTCTTTTTCCGAAGATGGTGGAAGTGTGGGATCGTTCCGGCGAGCGGCTCTATCAGCTTGCCGACCTTCCGTTGGCGGACCGTATTCCGGTGCAGGGCGTGCGCACCGGCCCACGCGCGTTTCAATGGCGTCCAGACGAACCGGCATCCCTGGTCTGGGTGGAAGCGATGGACGGAGGCAATCCGAAGGAAAAGGCCCCGCAT
This sequence comes from Bryobacteraceae bacterium, assembly GCA_035511215.1. Taxonomy (GTDB): domain Bacteria; phylum Acidobacteriota; class Terriglobia; order Bryobacterales; family Bryobacteraceae; genus Bog-159. Next base: position 8,069 of record DATKFU010000346.1, read on the forward strand.
CGCGATCGTATCCTCACACTGGCCGCGCCGTTTCAATCGCAGCCTCGCGAGATCTTTGAAACTGTCGAACGCTTTATGGGACTGGAGGCGCTGGCCCAGGGCGGCAAGGCTTTGGTCACCGACTATGAGCGCGACAAGCGCTGGGCGCGCACTATCGAGATCGGCTGGAACGCGCCCAATCGGGAAGGCCGCGTAATCTTCAGCCGCAACGTGCAGGACCGTTATCATGATCCCGGCCGTCCCGTCATGACACGCCTGCCGAGCGGGGAGCCTACCATCCTGCAACACGGTGACGACATTTATCTGACGGCGGAAGGCGCCAGTCCATCGGGCGATCATCCTTTTCTGGACCGCTACAATCTGGTGACACAGAAATCCGAGCGTCTGTTTCAGTCCGGCAAAGGCAGCTACGAGACAGTGGTCGCGGTACTCGACGACCTCGGCGCTCGCCTGCTGACGCGGCGCGAAGGTCCGGCTGACTTTCCGAACTATTACATCCGGGCGGGCGAATCCCTGACGCCGCTCACTAAGACGGCGGATCCGATGCCGCAAGTGCACGGCATCCGCGAGCAGATTGTAAGTTACCAGCGCGAGGACGGCGTGCCTCTGTCGTTTACGCTGTACCTACCGCCGAACTATAAAGAAGGCACGCGCCTGCCGACTTTGCTATGGGCCTATCCGCTAGAATACAACGACGCGGACACGGCTGGGCAAGTCACTGGCTCGACAGACCGGTTTACTCAGTTCACCGGCGCCGGGCTGCATTTGCTCTTCCTGCTGCACGGGTACGCCGTTCTGGATAACGCGGCCATGCCTGTGATCGGCGATCCCGAAACGGTGAACAATACTTATGTCCAGCAGATTGTGATGGACGCCAAGGCGGCTATCGGCAAAGCGGTCGAGATGGGCGTCACCGACCGGGACCGCGTGGGCGTTGGCGGCCACAGCTACGGCGCTTTCATGACCGCCAATCTGCTGGCGCATTCCGATTTGTTCCATGCCGGGGTGGCCGAGAGCGGCGCTTACAATCGCACCCTCACGCCGTTTGGATTTCAAACCGAACGCCGCTCACTCTGGGAAGCGCAGGATATATATCTAAGGATGTCGCCATTCCTGCTGGCCGACAAGATCAAGACACCCATCTTACTCATTCACGGCGAGGCGGACAACAACACCGGCACGTTTCCGATCCAATCCGAGCGCATGTACCAGGCGATCCGGGGCAACGGCGGAACGGTGCGGCTGGTGCTGCTGCCTCTCGAGTCGCACGGTTACGGCGGCCGCGAATCCATCGAGCATGTATTATGGGAAGAGTTGAACTGGTTTGACAAGTACCTAAAGGTGCCGTGAGGGGTTTGCAATATAAGGTGCTGGGCTGGTTGGCGGCGGCGGCTATTTGCCATGGCGCCGATCCGATCCGGCTGACGGCGCAGCCACAGAAATTTCGAACCTTCTACTCACTGGGCGACCCACAGGTTCCCGCGGCTTTGAGGCAACCCGGCGGGCCGGACGGCGCGGCGACCTCTGCGGTGGCATCGGACGGTGCAGAGTGGTATGGCAGGCCGCACGGTCTGACGCGAGTCGACCCGAAAGCGCCGCCGCGCGATCGCGATCAATACTTCGCCGGAAAACGATATCTGCCGGACGATGAAGTGCAACAACTCGCCGCGGACAAGGCCGCGGGTATGTGGGTGCGCACCAAGACCGGCGTGTCACACATCGAACTGCGGACGATGACTCTGGCCGCGAAGGCGGCATTCTTTGAAGAGCGCATACGCCAGCGGCATGACCGGCATGGTCTGGTGTCACCGTCGAACCTGCGAGTACCCGGCGACGTTTCGACAAATCAGATGCGGGACGACGATAACGATGGCTTGTGGACCTCCATGTACGCCGCGGCGGAGTGCTTCCGCTATGCGGTAACGCACTCTCCCGAGTCGCTGGCGAACGCCACTAAGTCCACCGAGGCAGTGCTGTTCCTGGAGGAGGTGGCCGGCAAACGCGGCTTTCCGGCGCGGTCGTACATCCGCAGAGGGGAGCAGATGCCCGAAGCCGGCGAATGGCACTGGACGCCGGACGGTCAATATTATTGGAAAGGCGACACCAGTTCCGATGAAATCGTCGGCCACTTCTTCTTGTATGGGATAGCCACGGATCTGCTGCCGGACGGAGAGTTGAAGACGCGCATCGCGAAGACAGCCGCCAGGATCATGGATCATATCATCGACCACGGCTATTACCTGGTTGGTGTAAGCGGCAAGCCGACTACCTGGGGCCGATGGTCGCAGACTTACTTCCGGCAGGAGCCTTCAGACAGCGCCCTGAACAGCGTGGAGCTGCTGAGCTTCCTGAAGACCGCCGGACACATCACGGGAAACCACAGGTATGCGGATGAGTACGAAAAGGCGGCTATTGGCTTAGGGTACGCCCAGCTTACCACGCGTTACAAGGAGCTGCGCGAAGAGATCAACTATTCGGACGAAGAACTGGCGATGCTGTCGTTCTATAATCTGTTCCTGTATGAGAAGGATACGGACTTACGGGAACGCTATTATAGGCCGGCTTTGAACGGGTGGTGGGAAAACATAGTCCGGGAAGAAAATCCTCTCTGGGATTTCATTTACGCGATCGCTCAGCCCGGCGTGGCCCACGATCAAGACATGGCGAGCGCAGTCCGGACACTCTACCGGATGGCGGTGGACACGATCGAGTGGACCGTGAAGAATTCCGATCGCAAGGAAGTGATGATGGACCCGGCGGCCGACCGGTTTCAAAGATGGCAGGCCATGACCCTACTGCCTCCCGACGAGCGGCCAGTGATGAAATGGAATTCAAATCCATTCGATATGGACGGCGGCTCGGATGGCCGCGGCGAAGACGATGGCGCCGCCTTCCTGCTGCCCTATTGGCTGGGACGCCACCACGGACTCCTGCTGGGCGAGTAACCTGACGACAGTGGACTGTTTCTAACATTTCATAAACCATTTATCACCTATAGCCATATTGACAGCCCCGCGAACCCGCGGTACAGTTCCACTTGGGTGAAGTATCTTGTCAACTAACTATAGGCCGTCGCACGGTGTCGCCGTTATGTTTGTGCTTGCTGGCGCCGCGCAGGTTTTCGCTCAGAACGCAGCTACTTACGTCGCGGTGGACGCGGACGCGAACCGCCACCCGATCAGTCCCGACATCTACGGCTGGCTTTTGCCGCCACCAGCGACCTGGACGCGTTGAACTCCCCTCTAAATCGAAGCGGAGGGGATTCCGAAACAAGCCACAACTGGCAGCTTAACTCAGACAATCGCGGCAACGACTGGTACTTCGAGAGCATCGCCGATTCGGTTTCGACGCCGGGCTATCGCGGCGACAACTTCATCTCGACCACGCGTGCCGCCAACGTGGGCGCCCAGGCCATGCTCACCATTCCGATGATCGGGTACATTGGCAGTCTGGGATCCGGCCGGTCCACCGTGTGGTCTTTTTCAATCGCCAAGTATGGGCCGCAGACCGGATGGGACCCTTACAATCCCGATGCCGGAAACGGTGTCAGCACTGCGCCGGGCAATCCATACATCACGGGGAATAATCCGGCCGACGCCAGCACTCCGAACAGCCCGTCTATCCAGCAGGGTTGGGCGCAGCACCTGGTCAGCACTTGGGGGCTGGCGTCCGCGGGGGGACTCAAGTACTACCTGATGCATAACGAACCTTCGATATGGTATAGCACACATCGTGACGTGGCCCCGGTTGGCGCCGATTATAACCAGATTTACAATGATTATCTCAGCTACGCCAGTACGGTACGCGCGCTGGACCCCACCGCGACCATAGTCGGACCGGAGGAATGGGGCTGGCTGGCGCTCTTCTATAGCGGCTTCGACCAGCAGAATGGCACGGGACCCGGGTCCGACTATGCTACTCACAACAACACTTACTACTACCCATGGCTGATGCAGCAGCTTGCCAGTTATCAGCAAAGTACCGGTACGCAGCTTCTGGATGTGCTGAGCGTCCACTACTACCCACAGGACGGATCGTTCAGCAGCAACGATTCGCTGGCGGCACAGCTCATCCGCAACCAGTCGACCCGCTCGCTCTGGGACCCGAACTATGTGGACCAGTCCTGGATCGCTACGGTCGGGATCGATAACGGCATCGTCGACCTGATCCCTAACCTAAAGAGCTGGGTCAAGCAGTATTACCCGGGTCTGAAGACCGCCATAACGGAGTACAACTGGGGCGACGAGCCCAACCTGAATGGAGCGACCACACAAGCCGACGTGCTGGGTATCTTCGGCCGTCAAGCCCTGGACATGGGCACTCGCTGGACCGTCCCCGTGAACCCCTCGCCGACCTATCTTTCCATGCAGATTTATCGCAACTACGATGGCAATAACTCGGCCTTTGGAGACACCAGCGTATACGCCGGCGTTGCCGATCCGGACTACCTGTCATCGTTTGCCGCGCTGCGCTCCACAGACCATGCGCTGACTGTAATGGTGATCAACAAGCAACAGGGCAGCACGCCGGTGTCCGTCAGCCTGGCAAACTTCGCGACTACCGGCACGGCTGAGACCTGGCAGATCGCCTCCACTACCCAGACTTCGCTTACGCCTCTCGGCAGCGTCGCCATTGCCAACAATTCGATCGCCGCTACTCTCCCATCGCAGAGCATTACGCTGTTCGTGATCCCGCCGGGCAAAGTGACTTCGCCGCCGTCTGCGCCTACCGGCCTGGCAGCCAGCGTCGGATACGGCACCGTTTATCTGACATGGCAGGCGGCCGGCGGAGCGACTAGCTACACCGTCAGCCGCGGAACCGTGAGCGGTACCTACATGGAAATAGGTACGGTGACCAGCCCGGCACCTACCAGTTTCAAAGACACGGGCCTGACGGATGGGACGACCTACTACTATGTAGTGTCCGGAACCAACTCCGCGGGCACCAGTCCCAACTCCGCGCCGCTGCCGGCGATACCGGTTGCGCCGCCTTCGTTCACTTCGTCGGCCAGTGCTTCGCCGAATCCTGTGACAGAGGGCGCCGCCACCACTATTACCGCGAAGGTCACTTGTACGGCGCGGTCGCTCAACGGCGGGACCGTGCAGGTTCTGGCGATCGATCCCAACGGCAATACGGCCGTATCGCAGAATTTCACGGCGCAGAACTTCGAAACCGGCCATTCGCACAGTTATTCGCTGGCACTGCAGCCGGCGCTGGCAGGCACGTACACGCTGGAGGTGGGCGTCTTCAGCTCGACCGGACAGCAGTGGAGCTGGAACGCTTCGGCTGGAACGATTACGGTCACTTCCTCAACTACCTTCACCTCTTCGGCGACGGCCGTGCCTGCCACGATCGCCGTCGGCGCCACTTCCAACATCGCTGCCAGCGTAACCGAGACCGGTTCCGCGGGTCTGACCAACGCCATCGTGGAGCTTCAGGTTTTCAATCAGTCTGGCGCCGCAGTAGCCACGACCTACTGGACCGGCCAGAATTTCAATGCGGGCCAGAGCCAGCCGTACGCATACAGCTGGACGCCCAGCGGCATTCCGGCCGGTGTCTACAGCGTCGCCATTGGCGTGTTCAATTCGAATTGGACGTACAACTATTACTGGAACGGCCGCGCCGCGACGATTACGGTAACGCAGTAAGCCGCTTACCGGCGCGCGCGGGTTTAGGCGCACAATAGAGGAATGTCGCCAACCAAGCACCTGATGGATTTGACCGGACGCGTGGCCGTAGTCATCGGCGGCACCTCGGGGCTCGGCCGCAAACTGGCCGTCGGCTTGGCCTTCGCGGGCGCGGATGTGGTGCCCACCGGGCGCCGCGAACCGCTGATTGAAGAGGCCTGCCTGGAGATCGAACGCGCCGGCCGCAAGACGCTGCGCCAGCCGTGCGATGCGGGTTCCCGCGAGTCCATCGACCGCTTTCGCGACGCTGTGCTGGCCCGGTTCGGCCGCGTCGATGTGCTACTGAACGCCGCCGGCCAGACTCAACGAAAGCCGACCGCCGACGTCACCGAAGCCGACTGGAACCGCATTATGGACGTCAATCTTACGGGTATGCTACGCACTTGCCAGTCGTTCTACCGGCCGCTCGGGGCCAACCAGTGCGGGCGGATCGTCAACATCGCTTCGCTGACTTCTTTTGTGGGTTTCCTGGAAGTAACAGCCTACGCTGCGTCGAAGGCCGCGGTGCTGGCGCTCACGCGTAACCTGGCCGTGGAGTGGGCGCGCGATGGCATTAACGTAAACGCGATCGCGCCGGGCGTCTTCCGCACCGACCTGAACGCGCAGCTACTGGATGGCACCGAGCGCGGCCGCGAGTTGAAACTGCGCACGCCGATGGCCCGCTTCGGACAGCCCGAAGAACTGATCGGCGCCGCCGTGCTGCTGGCTTCCGATGCGGCCAGTTTCATCACCGGCCAATGCATCGCGGTGGATGGCGGATTTTTGGCGTCCGGCGTGAATCAGTAACCGGGCCGCTTTCGCATTCGTGAGTCGGCGTGAGCCAGGGTAGAATCTGAGTGTATGGTTTGCCGAATGTGGCGAGGCTGGACGGAGAAGCAGAACGCCGACGCTTACGACGCCTATCTTAACGAAGAACTGTTCCCGCGCCTGTACAGGGAGCTACGAGCTTCCGGTTATCGGGGATTTCACGTGCTTCGGTTGGCCCGAGGAGACGAGGTCGAGTTCGTGACGCTGGTCTGGTTCGAGTCGCGGGAGGCGGTTCGCTCCTTCGCTGGCGCCAACTATGAGACCCCAGTCATTTCACCAGAAGCGCGGCATTTGTTGTCGCGCTATTCGGATCGCTGTGAACACTACGATCTGAGTGGTTTCCAATTGGCGGAACAGCCCGAGAGCAGCCGAATCTAACGGGCCAATCCCACAAACGGACACTCGCGCGCCACCCAATCCGCACCCCCTCCAATAGTTCCACACACTTGCCCAGCCCCTCGAACGGCCCTTGGTTTGCTCTACGACCAGCAAATGCCTACCTTCCTAAAGGATCTGCGCTACTCCCTGCGCACCTTGCGCAAGATGCCCGGCTTTGCCATCGTGGCCCTGCTGGTCCTGGCATTGGGCATCGGAGCCAACACCGCCATCTTCAGCGTCGTGAATTCCGTGGTGCTGCGTCCCCTGCCGTATCCCGGCGCCGATCGCCTCGCGCTGATTTGGGAGACGGATCTGAAGGACGGTATCAAGCGCGAAGGTCCGTCCAGCCCGAATTTCCTCGACTGGAAAGAGCAGAGCCGCTCCTTCGAGGATATGGCGCTCCTCGAGGTTGGCACGGGCACCGTGACCGGTGAAGGCGAACCTGAGCAGGTGGTCGGCTTGCGCGTGACGACGAATTTCCTGACCATGCTCGGCGCGCGAACCGTGCTCGGGCGCGGCTTCACGGCGGCTGAGGGTGCAGGTCAAGCACGGTACCCCGTCGCCGTGCTCGCGAACGGGTTTTGGAAGCGCCGTTTCGGATCGGACCCGCACGTTATCGGCAGAACATTCATCATGAATAGCGAGCCCTACACCGTGATCGGCGTGCTCGCGCCGGATTTCTACCATCCGCTGCCCAGCGACCTTTACGTGCCATGGCCGCTCGCGCAACTGCGTGCCAAGAACCGCGCGGACCACGATTTCGGTGTCATCGCCCGCCTGAAGCCGGGGGTGACCATCGCGCAAGCACAGGCCGAGCTGAGCACTATCGCGCGCAACATCGATGCGCAAACGCCCAGGCTGGCCGGCTGGGACGTGACCGTTGTAAGCATGCAGCAGGCGCTCTTCGAGTACATTCGGCCCGCGTTGCTGTTGCTTCTCGGCGCAGTGGGTCTGCTGCTGCTGCTGGCGTGTGTGAATGTGTCCAGCCTCCTGTTGGCGCGCGTCACCAGCCGGCGGAAGGAACTGGCGATTCGTGCGGCTATGGGCGCGCCGCGCGGCCGTCTGATTTCGCAAATTCTAAGCGAAAGCCTGGTACTTAGCCTCTTCGGAGGCGCGTTGGGAGTCTGCTTCGCCGTCTGGGGCGTCGACCTGCTGAGCACCGTCCTGCCCGGTACGCTTCCGATGGCGGAAGCCGGAGCCGAAATCGTGCGGCCGGCCATTGCCGTGGATGCCCGCGCGCTGGTCTTCGCGCTGCTGATTTCCATTGGAGCCGCGCTGGTTTTCGGACTGATTCCCGCGCTGTATGCCGCCCACTCCGACGTGAACGACGCGTTGAAGGAAGGCGGCCGAACCTCTTCCCCGTCGCGGGGCCGCGCACGGATCTGGAGTTTGCTGGTGGCTGGGGAGTTAGCTCTTGCCAGTATGCTGCTTGCCGGTGCGGGACTCGCCATGAAGAGCTTCGTGAATCTGCAACAGGTGGACCCGGGCATACGGCCCGATCATGTGATGACATTTCGCATGCGCCTGCCCACCGACAACCTCTACAAGAGCGATCGCGAACAGGCCACCTTTTACCGGCGCGTACTCGACAAGGTAGAACAGATACCAGGCATTCAGTCCGCCGGTCTTAGCGACGTGCTTCCGCTCGGTCAGCAGAACGACCGGGAGTACTTCACCATCGAAAATCGGCCCTTGCCGCCGGGGCAGGAGTTGGTCGCCGACTTTCGGCGTATCAGTCCGCGGTATTTGAATACCATGGGAATTGCGCTGCTGCGCGGGCGACTGCTTTCCGATCGCGATGTGCGCGACGCGCCGCCGGTGATCCTGATCGACGAAACATTGGCGCACCAGTATTGGCCCGACGAGAATCCCATCGGCCGGCGCATGCGGCTGTGGGGCGAATTCCGGGAAGTGGTCGGCATCGTGGGCCAAGTGCATCATTATGGCTTGGAAAAACAGCCGGAGCCGACCATTTACGCGCCCTATGAACAGATGACCGACAAGGCCATGGCGCTGGCCGTGCGCACCACAATGGATACGCAGGCCGTGGTGAGAGCCGTAAAGCAGGCCGTGTGGTCGGTGGATCGGGGTCAGCCGGTATTCCAGATCCGCAGTATGGGCGATTATCTTTCGCTGGCCGGCACCGCGCCTCGCATTTCCACCATGCTACTGATGGTTTTCGCGGGTATCTCGATGCTGTTGGCGGCGCTCGGCATTTATGGAGTCGTTTCGTACGGCATGGCCCAGAGGACTCGCGAGTTCGGCCTTCGCATGGCGCTTGGCTCGACACCGGGGCAGATCAAGGCGCTGGTGATCCGCAGCGGACTCCGGACTGCGCTGATCGGCTTGCTCGCCGGAATGGCGGGCGCCGCCGCCCTCGCGTCCACTCTACGCGCGCTGCTCTATGGCGTAGCACCGCTCGATCCGGTTGTGATGGCGGGTGTCGCGGCGTTGCTGCTTACGATAGCGCTTATCGCGAATTACATTCCAGCGCGGCGCGCCACGCGCATCGATCCTTTGGAAGCGCTGCACCACGAGTAATCGAGACCGGTCCATTCCGGTGGGTGCTAAACCGAACTGGGGGGGCGTGTGTCAGTCTGGCGTTGGATGGCTTGTGGGGCAGGCGTCCACGCCTGCAAGTGGGTCTCCAGACCCGCCTTCGGCAGCCGTTCGCATGCGAAAAGCGGGTCACGCCGGGTGATGGAGGACCCGCGCAGACCCGGAGGTCCGCCTCACTGCGATCTTCCCCAAATCTGATAAGCACCCCATTCCGATTCTCCGTCTCCTGGCTGCACTCTTCTTCGCTAGAATGATCTTTCGCCTGCCAAGGAGCAGAAAGCACTCATGCAACCGGAAACCTGTGACATCGGCCTCATCGGCCTGGCGGTAATGGGCCAGAACCTTGTCTTGAATATGAACGACCACGGCTACCGCGTGGCCGTCTTCAATCGTACCGTCTCGAAGGTGGACGATTTCATCGCGCGCGAAGCCGCCGGCACCCAGGTGGTGGGCACGCACTCCATCGAGGAACTGGCCCAGGTCCTGAAAAAGCCCCGCCGTGTCATGTTGATGGTGAAGGCCGGCGACACCGTCGATGAGATGATCGCCCAGCTGACCCCGCATCTCGAAAAGGGAGACATCATCATCGACGGCGGCAACTCCCACTATCCCGACACCAACCGCCGCACCAGAACGCTCGCCGACCAGGGCATTCTGTTCATAGGCACGGGCGTTTCGGGAGGCGAGGAAGGCGCGCGCCATGGCCCGTCCATCATGCCCGGTGGAAATCCGGCGGCCTGGCCGTATGTGAAGGAGATCTTCCAGGCCATCGCCGCCAAGGTCGACGACGGCACGCCCTGCTGCGACTGGGTTGGGGAAAACGGCGCCGGCCACTACGTAAAGATGGTGCACAACGGCATCGAATATGGCGACATGCAGTTGATCTGCGAGGCATATCAGCTGCTGAAGGACGGCTTGGGCCTGAAAGCGGACGAACTGCACCAGGTCTTCGCGGACTGGAACAAAGGCGAGTTGGACAGCTACCTGATCGAAATCACCGCCGAAATTTTCACGAAGCTGGATGACGACGGCGCGCCGCTGGTGGACAAGATTCTGGACACCGCCGGCCAGAAAGGCACCGGCAAGTGGACCGCTATCAGCGCCCTGGATACGGGGACGCCGGTCACGCTTATCGGAGAAGCCGTCTTCGCCCGGTGCCTCTCCGCCATGAAGGACGAGCGGGTGGCGGCGTCCACTATTCTTGCCGGACCGAAAAACGCGCCGGCTCAGGATCGCGCTGCTTTTATCGAGGATGTGCGCCGTGCGCTCTACTGCTCCAAGATGATCTCCTACGCTCAGGGCTACATGCTGCTGCGCGAAGCCGCCAAAGAGGAAGGCTGGAACCTCAACTTCGGCGGCATCGCGCTGATGTGGCGCGGCGGCTGTATCATCCGCAGCCGGTTTTTAGGCAAGATCAAGGAAGCATACGATAAGAATCCGCACCTGACAAACTTGTTGCTCGATCAGTTCTTCAGCCAGACGCTGAGCGGTTACCAGGGTTCCTGGCGGCACGCCATCATTCGGGCGATCGAATATGGCGTACCCACGCCGGCCTTCTCCACTGCGCTGTCTTTCTATGACGGTTATCGCACCGCGCGCCTGCCGGCAAACTTACTCCAAGCCCAGCGCGACTTCTTCGGCGCGCACACTTACGAACGCCTCGATAAGCCGCGCGGACAGTTTTTCCATACTAACTGGACCGGGCGCGGCGGCCGGGTCTCGTCGGGCAGTTATAACGTGTAGCATTGCTTAACCTGGCATGAGTGACCCACTTATCATTCCACCCACCGGCGCGCTCGACTTTCTCTCACTGGGCGCGCTGGTGCATCGCCTCGACCCGGGCGTCATCCCCTTTCGCAAGGCGGCCGAGTGCCGCATCCACGTCAGCGGCGGTGAATTCAATTGCGCCGCGAACCTGTCGGACTGTTTCGGAATGGCCACCGGCATAGCCAGCGCCATGGTCGATTATCCGGTCGGCGACCTGATTGCCGAGCGCGTGCGAGCCATGGGAGTGAAGCCCTTCTACAAGCGTTTCAAGCACGATGGCGCAACCGGCCCCAACATGGCAACCGTCTACAGCGACCGGGGCTATGGCATCCGCGCGCCGGTGGTCTTCTACAATCGCGCCAACGAGGCGGCCGCGCAATTGCAGCCGGGCGATTTCGATTGGAACGCGATCTTCGGCGCGGGCGTCCGCTGGTTCCACAGCGGCGGCATCTTTGCCGCGCTCTCACGAACCACGCCCGAACTGATCGTCGAGGGCATGCGTGCCGCCAAGGCTGCCGGTGCGGTGGTTTCGTTCGATTTGAATTACCGGGCCAAGCTGTGGCACATTTCCGGCGGGCACGCACGCGCCGTGGAGTTGATCCGCCGCATCGTCGAGAACGTGGACGTGCTGGTCGGCAACGAAGAAGATCTGCAGATGGGGCTGGGCATCCCCGGTCCGGAGGTGGCCGCCAAGTCCAAGTTGGACCCCAGCGCCTTCCTCGGCATGATCGACCGCGTGGTCGCGCGGCATCCGCAAATCAAGATCGTCGCCACCACGTTGCGCGAAGTGCACTCCACCCATCGCCACAGTTGGGGCGCGGTCGCCTGGGTCGGCGGCCAGACTTACATCTCTCCCACCTGCGAACTGGATGTGCTCGACCGCGTCGGCGGCGGCGACGGATTCGCGGCCGGATTCTTCTATGGGCTGATGACCGGCGAGCCGCCCGCGGAGGCCATCAAGCTGGGCTGGGCGCACGGAGCGCTGCTGACCACTTTCCCAGGCGATACCACCATGGCCACGCTGGACCAGGTACGCGCCTTCGCCAAGGGAGGCTCCGCGCGCATCCAACGGTAGCAGCCCACTTCAGTTCAACCCCGCCTGGTAACTTCGGAGCGAACGCAAACGCTGCTCGATTTCGGCGCTGTCCGTAGCCTCTGGCGCCAGCCGCAGATAGGTCTCCAAGTCACTGCGCGCGGTGACCGGATTCCGCATTTGCAGGTGCACAATGCCGCGCAGCTTATACTCTTCGGCGTCTTGCGGGTCCGCCGCGATCAGCAGGTTCAGCGTCTGTAACGCCTTGCCGTACGCCTGCCGGTGAAAATACACGCCGCGCAGATTGTGCAGCATCCGGATCGCGATCTGGCGATTGCTGGCTGGCGCGAGCATGCGCGGATCGTCGCTCAGCGGGACGCCGGCCGTCTGCCGAGCCAAATCGAAACAGTCCGCCGTCGTCAGCAACCGCCCGCCGTGGAACACATCGATGAACGCCGTAAAACGCGCGTCCCTGTATTGCACCAGAAAATGACCAGGCAGTCCGATGCCGTAAACCGGCTGCGCCAGGCGCCGCCCGATCTCCAGATAAACCACGGCCAGCGTGATCGGAATGCCGGTGCGCGCGGTCAGCACCTCATTCAGGCAACTGTTGCGCGGATCGTAGTATTCGGCGGCGTTGCCCGTGAAACCCAGTTCCCCGAATAGGTATTGGTTCGCCGCTTCGACGTATTCGGAGCCGCCCGATCGCCCCGCCAGACGCTCGGACAGTTCGACGGCGTAAGAGTCCAGAATTCCGATAAACGGCTCGATGTCCAGGGCGGGGTGCTCGATGCGGGCAATCTCCAGGGCAGCCCGGTCCAGGCTCGGTTCCTCGCTACGGCCAGTGAGCAGATCCATCAGCGGCTGCATGGCAGACTAAAATAGCACCATGCACCGGATGCTTCTCCGTGCGATCGTCGGCGTGCTGCTCGCCGCCGCCATGGCGCATGGCCAGCCGCCGCGATTCTCCGAACACATACTGCGCAAGCTGCATAACGAAACGATAACCGGGTTCGCCCTTCAAGACCGCACGTTTGTCACCTGGGGCGACCGCCTTCTGTGGGGCAGGTTGCCGCAAGGCAGTTATCGTGTCGTCCGCGGACGCGGGCCGGCGTTTGCCGAAGGCGGCTGCCTGCTGGATGTGGATGGCGACGGCCAACTGGACATTGTCGTCAACGAAGGCGGCCCGGAAGCCGATCTGGTTTGGTATCGCGCCCCACATGCGGGCGGCCGTTGGACGCGGCATGTCATCGACACAGGCATCGACGCGCCGGACATGCTGCCCGCCACTCTGCTAGGCCATCGCGGCGTCCTGTTGATCCACAAGCGCATGCAGGTGCGCTTCTACGAGATTCCCGCCGATCCCACCACGCGCTGGCCCTCCCAGGAGGTTTATTCTTTCTATTCACCGTCGCATCAAGGCGGCCTGCGCATGGCGGATATCGATGGCGACGGCTTGCCGGATATCCTGGCGGGCATGTACTGGATTCGCTCGCCGGAGAGCTTCGAACTGCCCTGGCGGTTGTTTGCCATCGACCTGTGGAATGAGACGCTGGAATCGGCCATGATGCGGTTGAGCTATAGCCCGCTGACGGGGGCGGCGCCTGAATTGGTCGCTGCGCAGCGCAAAATGCCCTCGGCGCGCCTGGCCCGTTTCGAGAAGCCCGCAGACCCGCGCCAACTGTGGATCGAACACCGCATCGAAAGCGTGCCGGATCTGGCCGAAGTGAACAGCCTGGAGGTCGCCGACTTCGATGACGACGGGCGTCCCGACATTTTGATCGCCGAGAAGGCCGGCGCAGGCCGTCTGCTGGTGCTATACAACGAAGGCGAAGGCCGGTTCCGGCCCGTGGTCGTCACGCAAGGGCGGCCCATTCTCTTCGCGCGGGCGCTGCAAATGGCGCCGCATAACGATACCAACGGCCACGGGCGTCCCGGCATCCTGGCTATCCGTGGAGACGCGATTGTGTGGTTTGATGTGGTCTGATGGATACAACGAA
>DATKFU010000347.1:0-6251 GCA_035511215.1 Bryobacteraceae bacterium
GCCCGATGCCGATCCCCAGGAATTCTTCCAGCTCCTCGACCAGTTTCGCAACCGTTTGCAACCCTTCGATGAGGTCGAGGACGCCCTGGTCGAACGTCTGGTCGCCGCCGAATTCAAAATGCGCTCCGTCCGCTACATGGATGCCGGCCTGTTCCACTATCAGGCCGAAACCAACCCCATGCCGGAACAGTTCAACAAGGCGGGCCGCTCCAACCCCCTGGCCTGGGCCTTCCATGGCGACTCCGCATACTACAACTCCTTCTCCAAGCTGATGCGCTACGAGGGCTTCCTGCAGCGCGAGTTCTCCCGCGCCCTTCGCGACCTGTCCATGCTACAGGCTGACCGCCGCGCCCGCCGCGCCGAAGCAGACGCCCAAGCCACCCCACCCGCCCCTGCCGAGCCGGAATCGCCTGCGGCCGTACCAAAAACCGAAGAAACGAATCGAACCCAATTTCCCGGCCCCACCCCCGCTCCCGCTGGTTTCCAGCCTGATCCACCCCAAAATCCCAACCTAATTCCCTTCCCCGGCGTCAACGGAGGCTCCCCAAAGCGCTAACCCGACCCCCAAGCCCCCTCCAATCCCGCCCTCGGGCCGCCCCCTACGCGGGTGCTTTCTTTTCGCTTTTTGTGAAGCCCAGCCGACAACATTTCGCCTGCCTTGCGCGTCTAATAATTATCGCCATGGGCACTCTGGTGAATTTCCCCAAACTCGCGGAATTGCGCGCCCGAACGGACCGCGATCTGGTACGCATTCTCAATACGGATCTGGAGCGGGCCCTCGCCCTGGCGAGCGTCGCGGCCACCCGGCACTCCGTCTTTCAATGCCAGGCCGAGGTGGTGTATACGCGGGCCAAAACCCTGCTGCCCCAGCTCTCCGGACTCAGCGCGGACGAACTGGCGCAGCTCGAAGCCAAGCTGAAGGAGTTGGCGATGGCGCTGGACTTGGTTCCGGGTACAATGGATCTGGAAGGGGAGCCCGCCGCTGTCCTCAGCGCGAGCACGCATGCCAACTAGACGTCACTTTCTCCAATCAACCACGGTCGCAGGCTGGGCCGCCGCCGCTTTCGGCGCTCAGGACGAGCAAGAGAAGCAAGACAAGAAAGTTTCCGCCAACGACCGCATCCGCGTCGCGCTGATCGGCGCGGGGGGTATGGGCACCGGCGACGCCGAGTCGTCCCAGCAGGTTCCGGGCGTCGAACTGGTGGCTGTCTCGGACATCTACGAAGGCCGGCTCACGCGCGCCAAAGAGCGCTGGGGCAAGCAGCTTTTCACCACGCGCGATTATCGCGAGGTGCTGGCGCGGCCCGATATCGACGCGGTGCTCATCGCCACGCCCGACCACTGGCATGCCAAGATTTCCATCGACGCCATGAACGCCGGCAAGGATGTCTATTGCGAGAAGCCCATGGTGCAGCAGCCCGCCGACGGCCAGGGCGTGGTGGAGGCGCAGCAGCGCACCGGCCGTATCATGCAGGTGGGCAGCCAGCGCGTCAGCTCCATCGTTTATAAGAAGGCGCAAGAACTGCTGAATGCGGGCGCCATCGGTGAGCTGAATATGGTGGAAGCCTGGTGGGACCGCAACGACGCCATCGGCGCCTGGCAGTATTCCATCCCGCCCGACGCCACGCCGGAGAACATCGATTGGAACACCTTCCTGGGCCGCGCGCCCAAGGTGCCCTTCGAGCCCGTGCGCCTGTTTCGCTGGCGCAACTATCGCGATTACGGCACCGGCGTGGCCGGCGATCTTTTCGTGCACCTGTTCAGCGGCATGCACTTCGTCACCGGCGCGATCGGCCCCACGCGCGTATTTGCCACCGGCGGCCTGCGTTACTGGAAAGACGGCCGCGACGTGCCCGACGTGTTTCTGGGTCTCTACGATTACCCGGCTACCGATCGGCATGCCGCGTTCAACCTGGCGTTGCGCGTCAATTTCGTATCCGGCGCGGGTGATAATTCCGGCTTCCGCTTCGTGGGTTCGGAGGGTATCATGACCATCGGCAGCGGCGTCACCGTGTCCAAGACGCCCCGCGACGTAGAGCCCGGGTACACTGTCGAAACTTTCCCCAAAGCGGTGCAGGAAGCGTTCCTCAAGGAGTATCACGCGAAATATCCGCCGCGGACGCCCAACGCCGATAGCATGCGCCCGAACGTGGAGGACAAGTACCAGCCGCCGCATGGGTACAGCGATCACCTCGATCACCATCGCAACTTCATCGCCGCCGTGCGCAGCCGCAAGCCGGTGGTGGAAGATCCCGTGTTCGGATTCCGCGCCGCGGGTCCGGCGCTGCTGTCGAACCTCAGCTACTTCGAGCAGCGCGTTTGCGCGTGGGACCCGGAAACCATGACTTTGAAGTCGTAGCAGAGCGCCTATGGACTGGCTTCGCTTCCTCGCATTCGCCGGACTGGCCGCGGCTGCCGCCACTGTTGCGTCCGCCGCATCCCGGCCCCCTATATTCGCCGATCTGGCCGATACCGCGCGCGCGCTGCCGCCCGAATTCGCTGCCGACGCGCTGCTCCGGATTGCCGAAGCTCCCACCACGGCCGATGTGCTGTGGAAACGCCAGATCCTGGAAGACGCGTTCCACCTGGCGGCCGCCGCGCAGCAGCCCTTTGCGCGCCGCAACTGGACGGGATGGCCCGGCAGCATTTTCGACAAGTCCTATGCGCAAGGCCTCGACGCGTGCACCCTGCAATGCAAGGCCGTGCACGGAATGTTGACCATCGACTACAAGCAAGCGCGCGAGTTGTTTGGCGAAATTCCGCCGCCCCGGATTCCCAGCCTCTCCTGCGACGATGCGCTGGTTTACGATGTCTCCGTCTTCTATGTCACGGCCGGCGAGTTGGCCGCGAGGGCGTTCAACGCGAAGGAAGTGGCCGACGAGAAGCCGTTCCATATGCTGCAGCGCTACGCCGCCGATATGACTTCGCCGGCGCAGGCCGCGCCCATCGCGCGCATGCTGGGTGGCCTAACGCTCAAGCCCGAACAGTTCGAAGCCCTGGTGGATTCTTTCGCGGGCGCGCTCGGTCAGCTCTCGGGCGACGACCGTTCTTTTTCCGCGACGATGGCGGGCGACGCGGAAGCCGCTGTGGCGGACCTGGAAGCCATATGCGCGCGCCGGAGGCTCAATGCGCAGCCCCTGCTGGAGGCTTGGCGCGCCTACACGGCACGGCAATTCAGCGGCGCGCGGTGCGCGGATTCGGTCGCGCGGGTGCCGGGCGGCGATGTGAAGCCGGCGAGCGTGCAGGGCAAGGCGCGCAACGCGGTCCAATGCAACTCACCGCAATGCCTGCAGCTTACGGCGCAATTCAACAGCCTGATACTGGGGCCGAATGGCTACGGCCTGACCCCCGAACAGAAGTCCACCACCGAGTGGGGCGCGAAGCTGCGGCAGTACATGTCCGCGTTGGCGGATTGGACGGATGACGACGATCCGGTCGTCTTCTTCGAGTACAAGAGCCGCTCCTATGGCGACCTGTTCGCCTTGTCTCCTAACGGTCCCGAGCGCGACCTGTTGCTTAGCACGCTGCTCGCCTGGCTGCAGCAAAACGGCTATCAAAACGAGCACCGCGTGGAATGGTTCTATGCGGTGAACACACTGCTGATCCATGCGTTTGCCGATCCGGTGGGGATGAAGACGACCATACGCGATTTGCAGCGCTCGGCGGACCCGGTCATTGCGCTCTATACGCAGTTGGAGCAGTTGCTGCCCCGCCCCGTAGAGGGCACCTTCGGCCTCCTCTAGAGGCATTTCTTCCATCTAGCCAAAGCCGTGGACGCTTTCGTGGGGCAGGCTCGCAGCCTGCGGCGGCCTCGTAGGCCGCCGTGCTTCCCGTCTTCATGTTTCCATGTATTGACTGACCACCAGTCATTATGTCATCCTGATGTCGCACGTTCCCCAAAGAAGGCGCCCATGAACAGCCGGCAACCTAGAGGATCGACTTTAGATCTGCCCTTCCCAACCCCCGTCCCGCTCTTCCACCACCGCGCCTTCGCCCTGTTTTGGGGGGCCCAGATGTTCTCCGACCTGGCGCTGCAGGCGGAAAGCGTTACCATCGGCTGGCAGGTTTACACCGTCGCCCGCCACGGCCGCAGCGTGGAACAGAGCGCCTTCCTGGTGGGTATGGTGGGGCCGGCGTGCACGGGCGTGGAGATCGCCTCCGTGCTGGCGCTGGCCGCGCTCTCCCTGCACCCCAGCCCAAGCCTCCTCCCCATCTTCGTCATCGCCGCGCTATGCGGAGCTGCGCGCGCCTTCCTGTCGCCCGCCAGCGGGGCTATGGGGCCCATGCTGGTGCCGCGCGAGGCGCTGCCCCAGGCCATCTCCCGGAATTCGCTGGGCGACCAGGCCGGTTCCGTGATCGGCCCGTGGATCGGCGGCGCGTTGTGCGCCGTATCGCCGGCCGTGGCCTACGGTGGGTCCGCTCTGCTGTATGCCATCGCGGCGGCCGCCCTCCTTTCCATACGGGCGAACACCCGCCCCCAGCGCCTGCCCGGTTCCCGCCTGGAGCAGATCCGCGAAGGTCTGGTCTATGTCCGGACCAACCAGATCGTGCTGGGAGCCATCTCGCTGGACCTGTTCGCCGTGCTGTTGGGAGGCGCCACCGCTCTGTTGCCGGTCTTCGCCAGCGACGTGCTGAAGGTCGGGCCCCATGGCTTCGGCGTGCTGCGCTCCGGCCCGGCCATCGGTGCGGTGGCCATGGCCTTCGCGCTTGGCCGCTGGCCCCTGCACCGCCGCGCGGGCCACTGGATGTTCGCGGGCGTGGCGGCCTTCGGCGTGGCGACTTTG
This sequence comes from Bryobacteraceae bacterium, assembly GCA_035511215.1. Taxonomy (GTDB): domain Bacteria; phylum Acidobacteriota; class Terriglobia; order Bryobacterales; family Bryobacteraceae; genus Bog-159. The sequence goes on from DATKFU010000347.1 coordinate 4,785, forward strand.
GTTTTCGCGGTCTCCAAGTCCCTGCTCGTCTCGGTCGTCGCCTTGGCCGCTTTGGGAGCGGCGGACATGATCTCGGTGTATGTGCGCCAGTCGCTCGTGCAAATCGTGACGCCGGACGCCATGCGCGGCCGCGTGTCGGCTGTCTCCAGCCTGTTCATCGGCGCCTCCGCCGAGCTCGGCGAGTTCGAGACCGGCGTCGTCGCCCGTCTGCTCGGTCCGGTGGGCGCGGCCATCTTCGGCGGACTAGGTTCCCTGGCCGTCACCGGCGCCTGGTCTTGGATGTTCCCGTCCCTGCGCAAAGCGGATCGGTTGGACGGCACCGTCTAGCTGTGGCGCACGCACTCGTGCGTGCCGCGTCGGCACTCGTGCCGACGCCCGCCTCTGACAGGCCGCCGCTGGTCCTCTTAGCTTGTCCATAGGTTATGCTACGGTCAGTGACCGGTGTTCAGTCGAGGAGGCTGAGCTATCAGTCCTGCAGGCTAAGCTAACCTATGCGCACCCCAACCAAACTCCATCCCAGAACCAAGCCGCCCCAGGAGCGGCGCGATGAGCTGATGAACGCCGCCCAGCGTCTCTTTCTCGAACAAGGCGTCGGGCCCACCACCATCGAGCGGATCACCTCCGGCGCCGAGGTCGCCAAGGGGACCTTCTACCTCTATTTTTCGTCCAAGGAGGACATCCTGGCGGCGCTCGGCGAACGCTTCTCGCAAGAGCTACTCGCGCGCATAAAAACGGCCGTCGCGGCAAAACCGGCAGACGACTGGAAGGGTAAACTGGAAACCTGGGCCAGGGCCTGTGTCGCCGGCTATATCGACTCAATTCGGCTGCACGACATTGTCTTTTACGGACCCCATCCTCCCACGCGCGAAGGTCTCGTCGACAACATCGTGATCGATCATCTTTACGGTCTGCTTCAGGCCGGCGTTGACGCGGGGGCATGGTCGATTGACGACCCTCGTTTCACGGCCGTATTCCTGTTTAGCGGCCTGCACGGCGTTGTGGACGATGCATTCACCAAGGAGAAGCGCGTCAACCGGAGTCGCTTGGCGCACCGGCTGGAACGGCTCTGTCTCAGCGCGGTCGGACCGGCATCCGTCTGAAATCGGTGCGCTGTGGTACAGTGGGGGAGTTCTCAAGGCCTGTCCTCTAGATGTCCGAACAAATCCTTCTGCAAGGGAAAATCCTGGGCATAGAAGAGTTCCTTCTGTCCCCGCCCGGCGGACCCGTACCCGCACGGTCGAATGGCGAAGAGCTTCTTGCCGGACGTTCCCAGTGGATCACGATGCTGTGCGAAGTCCTGCCCCGGGCGCTGCTCTCGGAATTCGGACTCGCGCGCGTACTGCTCGGTTCGAGCGGCGGCGGACAATTCCTGCTGGTCCTGCCCGGCGAAGCGCGCGGCCCGGCCGAAGAGTTCCTAAGCGGCGCGAGCCGCCAACTCGGCGAGCTGAGCGGCGGCTACCTCACCCC
>DATKFU010000348.1:0-11521 GCA_035511215.1 Bryobacteraceae bacterium
ATCACAGAATAACCGAGAAGCCAGCACCGCATACACATTTCCACGTCTTCCATTCCATAGCTGCGCATCGCGTCGAAACGGCCGGCCTTTTCGAAGAATTCCCTGGTCATAGCCATGCATGCGCAGCCGGCCAGCGGGACCGGGTAAGGTTCGTTCGCTCGCCGGTGCAGCCATCCCACGCCCAGCTCCCGATCGCGGATCGTCAGGCCGAAGGTGGTAGCGGCGGGGCATTCGATGCTCACGATCTGCGGCGCCACGATGCCGACGCCGGGTTTGTGAAGTTCGTCCAGGAGCTTCTCCAGCCACCCGGGGCGGGGAACACAGTGGGCATCCATGGCCACCAGTGTGGGAGCTGTGGCTCGCGCGGCGCCGAGGTTTCGCGCATGCGCTACGCCACGGCGCTGGGGCACGTCTACGAGCAGGAGGTTGTCGAAAGACAGGGCATCGCAGCAGGCGTCGGTACAGCCGTCGTTCACCACCACGATCTGATAGCTGACCTTGACCGTGTCTCGGATCGCGGCGAGAGTTTTCGCCAGCCTGGCGCCCTCATTATAGACCGGCAGGATGATGGATACCTCGGGGGCGCATTCGCTTGACGATGACATCGCCGGACCTCAGCCTCACCGACCAGGTGTCGCCGCGCTGGGCCTGCCCGCGCCTTGGTCGCGGATGAATCTGCGCCAGCTCTGGCGCAAACGTTTCCTGCCGCCCGGAGAGTGAACGAACTCTACATAATCCCGGTAATCTCCGTACTTCTCCGGGAGCTTCGACGACGTGTCCGGAAACGGCCAGGAAGACGGTTTGTAGATGTCGGTCAGCAGCGCCAGAGCCAAATCGCCGATAGCGTAACTATATAGGTATGCAACCTGGCTGGGCGAAGCATCGGTGAGTTTCGCTACCAGGAAGGGGCCTGCGGCTTTCCCCAACTCCACGATCGCCAAAGCATGCGGGTCCGTTTGGCGTTCGCCCTCCTTTGGAGGCATCCCCTTGACGAGGCCGATTTCATCGACGATGCGGCGAGCCGTCTGCGGTCCCGGCGCGGTTGTTCGCTGACCCGCGGTCTCCTGGCTGAATGCCAAGGCAGAAGTCGCTAACAGTCCAAGCATCACGCCTGGCAACACGGCTTTCGATAAACCGGATGCCATATTCAAAAGCTCTTGAAGTGAGGCGTTCCGTCCCAAGGCACCATCCAAACGTCCCCTCCCGATATATTCTTGGCGCTTTGATCCGCTTGTGTGACGGCCCTACCCCCATGGCCGAGCGTCTTGTCTTTGGTGAAAATAGAGCCTCCACTGTTGTCGTATCCAAACACCGTAAGGCCGAGTTGTGTGTGGATCTGTTCGGCGATCGAACCCGTTCCCCATGCGCACCGGCAGCCGAACAAAAAGATGATTGCGTTAGGCAGAAACGCACTCTTCGGCAGAGCCGAGGGCGCGGTGTTTGCCGCCACGTCGCCAGGAGTGTTCACGCCTATCGTCAAGTTGCTGTCCGCGACATGTTCCTGGCCTATATCTAACGCACCGACATGGCCGGTATCATTCCAACTATGGCCAAAGTAGGCGAGGTAGAAGACATTGCCGGCGGACAGTTTCGATACGAGATCCGAAACCGTGTGGATGATCGAAACAGTGATCGTATCGCTCGGAAGAGTGGCGGGTATGCCGGCGGCCGGAGGTGTATTCGCCTTCAATTCCTTTAGGTGGGTTTGGGCCGCGAGGTTGAATAGGCCTCCGACGTTGTGCCCGCTGGCGGCAGTCCCGGGCTCGCCGAACACGATAATGAAATTGCGAACAGGGACAGTTACAATCGACGTGGCGGAGGCGCTGCGTCCGCCGACCGTGTAGGTGACCGTGATGGTCGAGGTGCCCGCGGTAACAGGCTGTACGGCGGCTTTAGAACTGGTGGGATCGGCGCTGGACATGGTTACCGTTGCCACCCCGGGAGCGCTACTGGTCCAGGAATAGGTCCCTCCTGGCAACACGCCGACAGCGGTTAGGGTATCGCTCGGCTTGTCGAGAGTTAGTGTAGTCGGCGCCACGCCCACCGCGATGGGCGGGGTGACGCTCATGACGGGACCGGGCTTTACCGGACCGCCCAGTCCCACCTGGGCTTTCACCCAATTAACGACTGAGTCGACGGTTGGATTCTCACTCATGTCTGCTCCTCATGCACCAGGCGAGTTGTCGCCAAGATTATGGAACGGAACGCCGGAGACGATCGTCGACGTGCTTCCATCGCTTCCGATGTAGCTGACCGAATAGCTGTCGTTAGTAGGGACGCTGTCGAAATGCACATCAACTGTATCATGGCCTGAATTGGCCTGGAAGTTACTGGCGATTGCAAGCGTCTTGTCGTATCCGCCGGAAGCACCCTGGAGCCGCAGGCTGCCAGGCTCATTTGCAGCCAGCTCTTGCGTCATGGGGAGGCGAATCCACAGCGAAGACGTGGGAGATGGCGTCGGAGTGGGAGTGGGTGTCGGAGTGGGAGTGGGTGTCGGCGTCGGCGTAGGTGTGGGCGTCGGCGTCGGCGTAGGTGTGGGCGTCGGCGCAGGTGTCGGAGTCGGTGGCGGAGCGGGTGTAGGGGCAGGTGTTGGTTCAGGGGTAGGCGCCGGCCCACCGCACGAGTGCACCGGATCGCCCACATTCCCCGACCCGGCGTTAGCGTCGGCGTCCTTTGACGCGGCGTCCAAAGCCTGCGACTGAGACATCGGCGCCGGAGTTGGGTCGGGTGTCATACGGAAGATACGATCGCTCTCTCAGACGGAGCCAACGGCGTTTCCAGCTTCACCAGCGCTTGACGACCTTCTCGACTTTCAGCAGCCACTCCCCAGTTTTGCCTCCCGCGGGTTGGCTCATCCAGACCAGCGCCGCGAACATTGGAACCGCAATCACGGCCTCTTTGGTGGGATAGAAACCGCCGGCTGTGCCGCCCGGATAGTACCTGACCGTGCCCGCCGGAGATGTGAATCTCATGCAGGCTTCGTAAAAATTGGCCTCCAGTCCCGGCATACGGCCCCGTTCATTGCCGTCCCATACTTTACCTACACTGCCAGGATCGGTATCCAGCAGAAGGCACAGGCAGGTCTGGTTGTTGATGGTTTGCGACGCAACGTGGTGCAGCCCGCAGTTTCCCTTGGGAGGATGTTCGTAATCGTCTTCGAGCGCCGTATTGCCGTTGTTCACTGTCGGATCGACGTAGACAGTCATGATTTGGGCCGTTCCCGGGCAGCCTATCTGCTTGATGACGCCTCTGACAAAGCGTACAATTGCCTGGCACTCCGCTTGCGCGGGAATATGATCGGCGAAGTTCCAGGCGCCGCCGGGCACCATAGGACCTTCTACGGAGTTGCCGTACTGAGGGTGATCGAGCGCCACCAGCGCTGCGTCCTGGCTTGGAACCACGGTATACATCCCAAGCGTCTTCATGAGGCTAAGTACGATAGCGTCGGGAGCGCTGTCCCATGGGGCCTGGGCCGCTCCTGTTGCCTGCACCAGTGCGACTGACTTATCCATTCGAAACTGGGTGATGCCGGTCTCCAGTCCGCCTACGTTTTCCGGTGTACCCATCGTGACGTAAACGGCGTGGCCCCACGAATCGCCGGCGGCAAATGTCCCATCTTCTTTAGTGTCCACCGACCATGTAATGTTGCCGGTGAGCTTCTGCACCAGGTCGGGCAACGGTGTGCTCGAAGTGGCCTTGATTGTTACCGTCCCTCCCTTAAAGCTCTGTTTGGTCGTGAAAACAAGCGACCCGAACGCAGCCGTACCTGTGACAGTGGCGTCCGTCGCATCGGCATTCCCGGGATTGACTTCGAAATCGACCTGTACGGAGACTGGCAGATTCTTGGTGTGACTGATAGCGAAGCTTTGCTTGCCGTATGTCCAATCGGGCTTGTTAATGGAACCGGAGTCGGTCCAGCCGGAATTATTGCTGGTCATCAAGTGGTGGTCCGACGTAAATGTCAGGCTCAGCACCTTCATGCTCGTGATCTTTGTACGTCCAAAGCCCAGAAACGCCATTTGGCCAGCGCGTGATAGACCGGGCAGAGCAACGGTTGGCGAAGGCACGCTCGGGTCGAGTGAATTCGGATTACTCATGGCTTCGGCCCCGGCGTCGGTGCAGGCGCACCGTTACTCTCGGTCGGTGGAACCTCGTGCAGGCTCTCGAACGGAGTGTTCTGCACGATCGTCGTTTCGGTTCCATCGCCTCCAATATACGTGATCGAATAGCTGGCTGTCGTGGGCACGTTTTCAAAATGCAGGTCGACCGTGTCATGAGGGGCTGGGTTCGCATGGAAGTTACCCGCGATGGCAATCGTTTGATTATATCCGCCCGTAGCGCCCTGTAGCCGCAGGCTTCCAGGCTCGTTAACGGCCTCCTCCTGTGTCAGGTCGAGGCGGACCCACAACGACGATGTGGGAGGCGGAGTGGGAGTCGGGGTTGGAGTGGGAGTCGGGGTTGGAGTGGGCGTCGGTGTCGGAGTTGGCGTCGGTGTCGGAGTTGGAGTTGGCGTCGGAGTGGGCGTTGGCGTTGGAGTGGGTGTTGGCGTCGGACTAGGAGTCGGACCGGGCGTAGGAGTAGGCGTAGGTTCCGGGGTAGGCGCCGGCCCACCGCAGGAGTGGACTGGATCGCCCACATTCCCCGACCCGGCATTAGCGTCGGCGTCATTTGCCGCGGCGTCCAACGCCTGCGACTGAGACATCGGCGCCGGAGTTGGGTCGGGTGACATATGGACGAAACTATCGCTTCTTACCGTCGCTTCTTGAGGCGCAGCTTTGCCGCCCGCAGAAGCGTCTGCATCTTAACGCCCGGATTTCTGCGTTTGCCGAGGATCTCTCCCGCCCATCGGGATCGCCTGTCCGTATCGAAATCGCGTCCGAAGACAATCATCAAATCGATGTACTTGCAGACGTCGCGCTTAGCCGTAATCCCGTACACCGCGGCCCTTCGGATTCCATATTGAACCATCTCCAGAAGCCGCGCGCCGCTGGCCGCCGCGCACTCCTTGGGAAAGAACTTGCGCAGGTGCGCCAACATCCACTCTTCGAACTTCTGCACCTCCAGCTGCGAGAGGATTGCGAATTGTGCCTGCCGTACAGTCAGCATCGCGGCTCAATGCCCAAATATGTAAATATACACCACCGGTATTGGCCGGCAGCCATGCTATCCTGATCGCGAGAGGGCTGCATCGTGATACCCCTTGGGGACAGTGGATTCGCGTTGTGTTTCTGGCACGAGCTGGGCCGGATGGATCGAAACCAGGCGCTGCATCTCTTGCGCCGGTCGCAGTCCGATATCTGGGCCCAAGCTTCGCTTCGCAGCGCGATCGAGAGACGGATGCCGCCCACCACGCTGACTAGGCTAAATGACGACCAGGTTCTGGAAGCCGTGGCGGACCTGATTGCGTCGGGGGAATTGGTCCTGGTGCGGACCGACGACCACACCATCGGGCGCAAAGGCGATACGGTGCTGGGGAAGCCCGCCAAGGGTGCCGCGCCGCCGCCCGCTGCCCAGAGTGCGGCTCCTCCCGCGCCTGTAGACTCCAAGGTATTTCCAGCTAACGTAAACCCGGCGGCCCAGGCAGCCGCAAACCAACAGGCGGCACAGCAGGGTGCACCGTTCTGCTTACAATGAGCGGAGGAAGCGGCGGCCCGGGCGGCCGCGAGTGGCAATTAGGACCGCAACGAACGAGAATGGTTTCGGGAACTACTCTGCAGCGCATCCGTCAGACTCTCTGGCCGGAAGGTCTTCCGGGATATACCAAGGTATTCACGATTGCCGATGGAGCACAGGACAAGCGCCTGTACGGCGCCGTGGACGCGTCACGGCAGGATCGCTGCTGCCTGTACAGCGTCGACCGCCGCTGGGGCGGTCAGGATCTGCCGTGGCAACTGCTGATGACCGGTCCGTACCTGGTTGAACTCGATCCGGACGAGGATTTCACGCGCTACCTGCTGCGCAATGGCTGGGACCGCAATTGGGGAATCTTCTTTCAATCGGACTCGGGCATGCAGAAGGTGCGCCGCCACTTTCGCGATCTTCTGGTGGTGCGGGACGAGAAGGGCAGGCGGCTCATGTTCCGGTATTACGATCCGCGGGTGCTGCGCGCCTATCTGCCCACCTGTTTGCCAGGCGAATTGCGCCAGCTTTTCGGGCCGGTGGATGTTTACATCGTCCCCGGCGACGATCCCGAAACGGCCATCGCATTCCGCTTGGATGGCAGCCGGCTGGCGCAAGAACTCGTGATGCTGCGCGAGGGACCGCCGGCGGCCTTGTCCACTGGCTAAGCCATGCGCGGGAGTTAGTTGTGACAGCGCCATGTCCAAACGATCCGTTAAGCGCAAAGCGCGTGCTCCGCGGGCGAGCCAGGTAACCGGCTCTCCGGCCAGGCGGAACGCGCTCCTGATCGCGGCCCTTCTGGTCCTTCTTGTTTTTGCGGTTTTCGGCCGCACCCTGCGCGACAAATTCATCTACTTCGACGACGACTATTATGTAACCCAGAATCCGATTGTGCAGAAGGGTCTGACCATGGATGGAGTGGCCTGGGCGCTGACCACGGCCGACTATTTCTACTGGCACCCGGTCACATGGCTCAGTCACATGATGGACTGCGATCTATACGGGCTGAAGCCGGGCGGGCACCATTTCACAAACGTGGCGATTCACGCCCTGACCGCGGTGTCGGTGTTCGCCGCACTCTTTACGATGACCGGCGCACTTTGGAGGAGCGCCCTGGTGGCTGCATTGTTCGCCATCCATCCACTGCGCGTCGAGTCGGTCGCGTGGGTCGCCGAGCGTAAAGATCTTCTGGCGGGATTCTTCTGGTTCGGCTCCATCCTGGCATACGTATTTTACGTGCGGCAACCCTCGTGGAAACGGTACGCATTGGTGTTGGCGGGCTTTGCGCTGGGATCGATGTCCAAGCCTGTGATGGTAACTCTGCCGTTCGTCCTGTTGCTGCTCGACTATTGGCCGCTGGGCCGGTTTTCAACAACCAGACCGGCGCTGCTGGTGCGCGAAAAAGCGCCACTGTTGGCGCTCGCGGCCGCCTCTTCGGTCGTCACATATGTGGGGCAAGAGCGAATGGGGGCCATGGCGATCCTGGCCGACGTGGGCTTTCCGATTCGCCTGGAAAACGCCCTGATGTCGTATGCCAAGTACGTTGGAAAGACTTTCTGGCCGTATCCGATGGCGCTGCTATATCCCTACGACGCGCGTATTGCCGTGACGGCGCTGGGGGCGGCCGTCCTGTTGGCGGCCATCACCGCACTGGTGATCGTGAATCGCACCCGCGCGCCATTCCTTCTGGTGGGATGGTTCTGGTTTCTGGGTGTGTTGGTCCCGATGATCGGCCTCGTTCAAGTTGGAGCGCAGTCGATGGCCGACCGGTTTACCTACATCCCCTCCGTCGGGTTGTTCGTCATGCTGGTATGGGGAGGTTGGCGGCTGCTGGAGAATCGCGCCTTCGGCCGGCAAGTTGCGGTAGCTGTGGCCGTGTTATCGATTTCCGCCCTGTCTATAGCTGCGTCGCTTCAGATCGGATTCTGGAAGGACAGCGTCACACTGTTCCGTCACACGGTGGAGGCGACTAGGGACAATTCCATCGCCGAGCACAACCTCGCATTTTCGCTTGCGGCGGACGGACGGCTAGCGGAAGCTGTTCCTTATTACCGGGAGTCGCTGCGCCTGGAGCCGCGCAATGCCCGTGGGTACTACAATCTGGGTCTGGCGTTGGCCGGGCTACAGGAGCCGGAGAAAGCGTCGTCGTGTTTTGCCGAGGCAGCCCGGCAGTTGCCCGGATACGCAGAGGCGCATTACAGCCTGGGTGCGATGCTGTTGCAACTCAACCGGCCGGCGCAGGCGCGGGTGGAACTACAAGCGGCACTCACTCTGGCGCTGACCACGGAATATGCCAGCCAGGCGCATTTCCGGCTGGGGATGATCGCGGCTATGGGCGGCGAGTTCGGCCTGGCCCGCGATGAACTGACGGAGGCGTTGCGCCTGAAGCCGGCCTTTCCGGAGGCGCGCGACAATCTCGCCCGGGTAATGGCGCAACTGGGTGCGCACCAGTAGCGGGGTGCGTTTCCGGTTCACGGTCAGAAGCCGGTGGTCACCGTTACCGCGGCCGAAACTCCCTGGGAATTCGTCAGTGTTACCGTCACTGATTGCAGCGAGCTGGCACTGCCAGTGGTTACGGAGAATGGCTGCGTATACAGGAACTGGCTTCCGAACGGACTCGAAGCGTCCGACGCATACCAGCTTTGGAATGCCGCAGCCACCCCTGTGGGCGTGAAGTCCGTGGTCTGGATTTGGGTCCCGGCCTGCGCGGCGAATGTGAAGGTGGCCTGGGTGATGTCACGGGTATTGGAATAACCCGTCACTACCACGTTGAACCCCGACGATGCCGGCTGAACGACGGCGCTGAAAACCGGCGGTTCTTGCGGCAGGCTCAGGGTGACCTCCGGACTGTTGGACAGAGTCACCGCGACTCCGCCGGCGGTGGCGGTGGCCGTCAATACGATAGAGCCCGCCACGGTGCCTGTCTGCAACATCAGCGGCGACTGCGCGAAAACCGCGCTGGTCTGTCCGGCGGGAATCTGGAATGTCACGGTGCCCCCGCCGGAGCTGAACTGGATGGCGGGATCCACAACCGGCGTTGCCGGGTTGGGCGTGAACTGCAAGACTAGCTCTCCGGCCAGGTCCACGGGATACGCCTGCGGCAGCGTCAGCGTGATGGGGAGTTGTTGCTGCGGCGAGGCCGGGCCGGACGGCGCCTGAATGGTCAGCGCGAGAGGAACCTGCGGCACGATCAGGGTGTAGGTGCTTGTTGTGGTGTTGTTAGCTGCATCGGTAACGAGTACCGTGAAGGTGAAGGTGCCGGGTGCGGACGGCTTTCCGGATATCATGCCGCCGCTGCTTAGCGTCAGGCCGTCCGGCAATGCGCCCCCGCTGATCGACCACGCAAACGGAGCTCCGGTTCCAGTGGCCGAGAGTTGCGCGGAATAGGTAGCGCCCAGCGCAGGGGACGGCAGCGTAGCAGTGACGATGGCGGGATTCGACGCGATAGTGAGCGCGAACTGCGCGGTGGCCGTCGCTTTATTGGAATCGGTGACCTGAACCGTAAAGTTCGCCGTGCCGCCGGCGGTGGGCTTGCCGCCGATCTGACCGGTGCCGGAATTCAGCGACAACCCGGCCGGCAGCGCGCCTGCGCTAACCGCCCAAGTGTAAGGTTGCGCTCCGCCGGTGGCTAGAAGCGCCAATGAGTAGGTGACACCGGCCGTGCCGCCCGCCAACGGCGAAGCCGTAGTGATCGTCAGTTGCGGGTTCACCGTGAGCTTGAACTGCTGGGAAACCGTTGCCCCGTTGCTGTCGGTGATCTGGATCGTGAAGCTCGCCGTGCCGGTTGTGGTCGGTGTACCGCTGATTAGGCCGCTGGCCGAATTCAGCGTCAGTCCGGCCGGTAAGGCGCCGGCGGTCAAGGCGTAGGTGAATGGCGCGGTTCCGCCGCTCAACGAAATGGTCTGCGAGTAAGGCGCCCCTACCGAAGGATTCGGGAACGCGGCATTCGGTATGCTAAGACCCGGGTTAACGGTGAGCGTGAAAGGCGCGGTCGAGGTTCCCAGGTTCGCGTCCGTGACCTCAACGGTGAAGCTGGCGGCGCCCGCAACAGTGGGGGTTCCGCTAATCGCGCCGGTGGCGGAGTTCAGCGACAGCCCGGCCGGCAGCGAGCCTTGGCTCAGCGTCCAGATGTACGGCACCGTCCCGCCGGTGGCTTTCAGTGCCAGCAAGTACTTCGCGGAAGCCGTGGCGGCCGGCAGCGGCGAAGTGGTGGTAATAACCGGACCTACTGAGACTACAAGGGCGAAGGACTTATTGGCTGTCAGCTTCTGGCTGTCGACGACCTGGATGGTGAAGCTCGACGTGGCGGCCGTAGTAGGTGTGCCGGAGATCTGCCCGGTAGCCGAATTCAACGAGAGACCCGCCGGCAAAGTTCCCGCGGTTAGCGACCAGGTGTAGGGCGGTGTCCCGCCGCTGACTGCCAGGGTCTGCGAATAACTAGCCCCTACCGAACCGCCCGGCAACGGCGAATTGCTGGTAATTACCGGGGAAAAGCTGACGACCAGAACATATACCTTGCTGGCCGTCGCCTGGTTGCTGTCGGTCACCTGGATGCCGAAAGTGTAAGTACCCGAAACGGTCGGTGTACCGCTGATTAGCCCGGTCCCCGAATTCAACGATAGCCCGGCCGGCAGAGTCCCGACGTTTACCGTCCAGAGCAGCGGCGGCGTTCCCCCGGTGACTGCCACGGCCTGCGAATAAGGCACTCCCACCGTTCCGGCCGGCAGCGCAGTTGTGCCGATCGCCGGCGCCGGGTTCACAGTCAACGCGAAGGGCTTGGCGCCGGTGGCGCCATTGGCATCGGCCACCTGTATGGTGAAGTTGAATGCGCCCGGCGCGGTGGGTTTGCCGGTGATTTGCCCGGTGCCGGAGTTCAGCGCTAGCCCTGCCGGTAAGGCCCCGGCGGTAACCGTCCACAATAATGGCGCGGTTCCCCCTGTAGCTGCCAGCACCTGTGTGTAGTTCGCTCCCACCGTGGCGGGCGGCAATGGCGAACTATTGCCGATCACCAGCGCCGAGGCGATTGTCAAAGTAAACGGTTTGCTGGCTGCCGAAGCGTTGGCGTCGGTTACCTGAAGAGTGATGTTTGAAGTACCCGCCGCGGTGGGCGTGCCGCTGACTAACCCGGTACTCGAATTCAACGATAGCCCAGCCGGCAAGGCGCCGGCACTTACGGTCCACACCAAAGGCGCGGTTCCTCCGGTGGCTACGACGGTCTGCGAATAGATCGCTCCCACGGTTCCGGCCGGCAGCGAATTTGTAGCGATTGCCGGCGGCGGGTTGACGGTCAAGGAGAAGGCCTTCTCGCAAATGTTTTGGGTGCTATCCGTCACCTCAATGGTGAAGTTGGTAATGCCCGGCGTGGTGGGAACGCCGCTGATTTGGCCTGTAGCTGAATTCAGCGAGAGACCGGGCGGCAGAGCGTTTCCGCTGGCGCGAGGCCGCAGACGGACATTGCAGTTCAAGCACGGAAGCGACCAATTGTAGCCCCCGCTCCCACCGCTGGCGATCAATGTCTGCGAATAGTTCGCCCCCTCGGTGGCGCCAGGCAACGGCGAGTTCGTAGTTATCGTCAGGGGTAGGTAAGTAGTGATGGAAAGCGCCTGGCTCGCCACCACTCCGTAGCTGTCCGAGACCAGAATCGTGAAGTTCGAAGTGCCCGCCGCAGTGGGTATGCCGCTAATCAGCCCGCTACCCGAATTCAGCAACAGCCCGGCCGGCAGCGTTCCAGTGTAATTCCACACTAATGGAGGGGTCCCTCCAGTGGCTACTACGGTCTGCGCATAGTTCACTCCGACCGTGCCGTTTGGCAGCGACTGGGTGACGATCAGCGGAGGCGGGTTGATGGTCAGGGCAAATGCCATGGTCGCCCCGAGGTCGTAGCTGTCCGTAACCAGGATCG
>DATKFU010000349.1:0-5416 GCA_035511215.1 Bryobacteraceae bacterium
CCTGGCCGACGTTTACGGGCCAAGGCTCACCGGTTCGCCGGGCCTCAAAGCAGCCGCCGAATGGGCGGTCCGCCGCATGACCGAGTGGGGGCTGGCCAATCCCGGCCTGGAAAAGTGGGGACCCTTCGGGCGGGGCTGGACTTGTGTCCATTTCAGCGGCCATCAGAAGGAGCCGCAGTATGCGCCGTTGATCGGTTTCGCGCGGCCCTGGTCGCCCGGCACCAACGGTCCTGTTTCGGGCGAACCGGTGCTGGCGATTTTGAAAACCGATGCGGATCTCGACAAGTTCAAAGGGAAGCTTAAGGGCAAGATTGTACTGTTGGAGGACCCTTCGCCGCTGGCTCCGGAAACCGAGCCCGCGCTGAAGCGCTTCACCGACGCCGAACTGGCGGCGGAGACGTTGGCGCCGGATCCATCGGCGCGCTCGCCGTTTGCCAATCCGATTCCGCTGGCGCCTGGACAGCCGCCGCGTCCGGCGTTCGATCCCGAGGCGCGCGAGAAGCGCGAAAAGTTTCGCGATAAGGTGAATCGCTTCCTCACTGACGAGGGCGTGCTGGTAACGCTCGCCCCCAGCTATCGGGCTACCAGCGGTATCGTGTTCGGCTCGGCCGCCGGGTCCCAAGACCCCAAGAAGGCGCTGCCGCCGCCCTCGGTGGCGCTGGAGGTGGAGCAGTACAACCGGCTGGCGCGGCTGATCGAAAAGAAGATTCCTGTCACGCTGGAGTTCGACATCCAAAACAAGTTCCTGGACGACACGCAGGATTCTTTCACCGTGACGGGCGAATTGCCCGGCGCCACCAAGAAGGATGAGCTGGTAATGCTGGGCGCGCATCTGGACTCCTGGACCGGCGGCACCGGCGCGACTGACAACGGCGCCGGCAGCGCCGTGGTGTTGGAGGCCATGCGCATCCTGAAGGCGCTGGACCTGAAAATGGCGCGCACGGTGCGGGTGGCTTTATGGACCGGCGAAGAAGAAGGGCTGCTGGGATCGCGGGCCTATGTCAAGGAGCACTTCGCGGATCGCGAGAGCATGGCGCTGAAGCCGGAGCACGCCAAGCTTTCAGGTTACTTCAACCTGGACAACGGCACCGGCAAAATTCGAGGCGCATATCTGCAAGGGAACGATATGATGCGTCCTATCTTCCAGGCCTGGCTGGACCCGTTCAAGGATTTCAGCGCGAATACCGTGACCATCCGCAACACGGGTGGAACGGATCACCAGTCGTTTGATGCGGTCGGGCTGCCCGGCTTCCAGTTCATTCAGGATCCGCTGGACTATTCGAGCGAGACGCATCATTCGACTGCGGACGTGTTCGACCACTTGCAGGCGGGCGATCTGATGGAAGCCTCCGCCATCATGGCCGCTGTGGTCTACGATGCAGCCACGCGCGACGAGATGCTGCCGCGCAAGCCGTTGCCGAAGCCGCAGCCGCCCAGGAAGCCAAGTGAGGAAAGCCGGCCGGCGGGTGCCGGCGCGGGAAACTGAGAGCGTGCGCGACGAAACTGAGAGCGTGCGCGAGCGCCAGATGGAAAAAAGGACCGGGCGCCAACGTTGCTAAGGCACCCGGTCGAGGAGGACCTGCGGGTTGTTTGGAGGTTGCAACCCACAGGGGTGGAGGAGATCGTCGATTACCCGAGCAAGCCGCCGTGTCCGAGGCAGCCTACCTCCCAGCCTGATACCCTGTAGCGAGCCAATAATGGGGGAAGGACCAAGTCTACCACATTGGCTTTAGCGGAACGAAAGCAACCAGGCGCCGAGAGCATAGGTATGTCGTCTTTATAGGCGAGCAGCAGCAGGTTGCCCGGCTCGACCGGCGCGAGGAACCGTTCCACATGGCCGCCGATTTTTTCCATGGCCTGCCCGACCACGTCTTCCGGGCCAGCCGGAGCGGTAGTGGACGCGATCATGATCACCGCCGGTTTCGACCGCAGAAGCTGCTGCAGGCATCTGCCGACCGAAGCCTCATCCTCGGTGCAGGAGAGCACGAAGCTGGGGGGCACGCCGAAGTGCTCGAGCCGCTGGTGCATGATGTTTTCAAACAACTGCCGGGCGCGCTCGCCGTTGAGCGGATCGGTATACAGAACGCCCACGCTGGGGTTGCGCATGGGCCGCGCCTGCAAGATGGGACCGCGATCCTTCAGTATCCCGACAACGGCATCCAATTGGGAGCGGGAGACGGCGAACGGCGCGCTCTTTACCGTCGCAACGCGCTGACCCGGCATTGCGAAGCTGAAGTTGAGCGCCGTGGCGATGACCACGCTGGCCGCGCAGTTGATCTGCTTGAGCAGATCGTCGTCCACCAGCACGCAACACTTTTCGGTGGCCTGGAGATTGGCCCGGCCGCCGGCCGCCAGGCGAATCTCGAAGCTTCCGCAGCCCATCTCGCTGGCTACGGCGCAGACCGCGTCGTCTTCGCCGACTTCGCCTTCCTCCAGTTCGGTCACCCAGATGGATGCCATGCCTTCCGATTCGAGGACCCGGATATCGTCGTCGCTGATTACATGACCCTTCGCCAATAACTTTTTGCCGCCGGGACGAAAGACGGTGCAGCACAGCACCCGGCCATTGGATGATTTCACATCAACCGTTTGGGCTCGCATGTATGTTTCCTCACTTCAGGTGTTAAGGATTTTTTTATCCTGATTTAGAGTATAGTACATCTGACGTAGAATTTCACACCTGAATCGCGACAATTATTTCGGGGGTGAAGATACCCCCACTTTGGGGGTATTCCTGAGTGCTATCGGTGGTCCAACCCGCGCAGGACAGGCAATTGGACCAGGTGGGAATCTTCATGCTGGAGATACTGTTGAACATTTCGACAGTAGTCCGGCCGCAGGACGCGCATGACCGCGATTTCGTCGCAGCACTGGAACTTCGGGCAGCGTACGCAGTCTTTCCAGACCTTGAGCGGCAACTCGCCGCGCTCCACTTCCTGAAAGCCCATCTTGCCGAAGAAGCCGGCCACGTAGGTGAATGCGAACACGGCGTCGAGCGAATAATTGGACGCTTCCCGGACCAGCGCCTCGATCAGCCGCCTGCCAATGCCGAGGGTCTTGGCGTCTTCAGCCACGGCGAGCGATCGGATCTCGCCGATGGAGGGCGTATAAAAATGCAGCGCGCCGCAGCCCATCAGCCGTCCCGCCGTGACGATGACGGAGAAATCGCGGATGTCTTCCGAGACTTCCAACTCGGTGCGCGGGAGCATGACTCCTTTGGCCGCATAGCCGTTGATCAGACCCAGAATGGGCCCGATATCGTGCATTCCAGCTTTTCGGACCAGGAACTCCTCATGCGCGCCGGCGCGCCCGGTATGCTCCCCGATGCGCTCCCCGCTATGCTCAATGATGGCATCTTCTGTAAGACCGCTGATCATCCGGCGTAGACCTCCTCAAGCGCCAGGCGCGTACCTATGTCTTCGCCGGCCAGTATCCGTTCCAGGACGTCGTCCTCCGCGCCAGCACAGATGCGCACTTGCGGTACGCCCTGGCGGAGGGCGCTGTGCGCGGCATTCAGCTTGGCCAACATCCCGCCGGTCGCGATGCCCCCGGCGATGAGCGCCTCGCTGCGCGCCATCGTGAGCTGCGGCAGAAGGCGTTTGCCGGCGTCCAGCACGCCCGGCACGTCGGTGAGAAAGATCAATTGATCCGCGCCGAACGCCGCTGCGCACGCAACCGCCATTTGATCGGCGTTGACGTTGTAGAAGCGGCCTTCCCGGTCTCCCGCCACACACGCCACGACGGGCAGGAAGCCGGCCGCCAGCAGCGCATCGAGCAGCGCAGGCTCGGCGCGCGTGACACGGCCGACGCTACCCAACGCGGGGTCCATCTGCTCCGCTTCCACCAGGCCCGCGTCGATGCCGGAGATGCCCACGGCACGCGCGCCCGCGCGGTTCAGCGTGGCGACGAGTTGGCGGTTGACGCTGCCGGCGACCACCTTAACGACCGCATCCAGGACCTCGGGCGTAGTCACCCGGAGTCCATCGACGAACTGGCTCTCGATGCCGCGCTCGGCGAGGTATCGCGTCATCTGGCGGCCGCCGCCGTGTACGACTACGATCGGGACGGCGCGCGAGACTGCCGCGATCTGGGAGGCCAACCGCGCGCGCGTGGAGTCCACATCCAGAAGCGTGCCGCCGAGTTTTACGAGCAACTTCACAGCAGGCCCTCGGCCTCAGGATACCCGAGCATCAAGTTCATATTCTGGACCGCCTGCCCAGCCGCGCCCTTCACCAGATTGTCGATCGCGCTGACCACCACGGCGCGGCCGGTGGCGGCGTCCACGGTGACTCCGATATCGCAATAGTTCGTGTGCAGCACCGCGCGCAGGTCCGGCAGGCGCCCCGCGGGATACAGCCGGACGAAAGGTTCCCCGGCATATCGCTGCGCGTAAATGGCCAGCAGATCTTCGGCGCTGATGGGCGGTTCGGTGCGGAAGTAGATCGTTTCCAGGATGCCGCGATCGACCGGCAGAAGCTGTGCCGTGAAGCTGAACTCGCGCTCCTCGAGGCCCGAGATCATGAGCACCTCGGGGACATGCCGGTGGCGCAGCACGGAATAGGCCGAAAAGTTGCCCGCGACCTCGCAGAAGCTGGTGGCGAGGGTAGGCTTGCGGCCGGCGCCGCTGACGCCGGATTTGGCATCGCAGACGACACCGGCGGTGCGGTCCACCGCGCCCGCATCGAGGAGCGGCCGGATCGCCAGATTGGCGGCCGTGGGATAACAGCCCGGATTCGCCACCAAACGCGCCGCGGGGATGCGTTCGCGGCAGAATTCCGGCAGGCCGTAAGCGGCTTCCGCCAGCAGCGCGGGCTGCGTGTGGGGGCTGTTGTACCAGGCAGTGTAGGCGGCCGGAGTGCGCAAGCGGAAGGCTCCGCTCAGATCGACGACTCTTGCGCCGGCAGCGAGAAGGACGGGCGCCAGTTCCATGGAAACTTCGGGTGGAGTGGCCAGGAAGACGATGGAAATCCCCTCGGCGAGCACGGATTCCGGAGTGCAGGGCGCGTGCCGGGGGCGGGACGATCCTTGGGGCCGAGGGTGGGCGGCGGCGTCTTCACGGTGCTCCAGCAGGACCGGCGTGACGCGCGGGTGGCGTTCCAGTATGCGCGCGAGTTCGGCTCCGCTATAGCCGCGATATCCGACGATTCCAGCGACGTGGGCCATTGGTTAATTATTCACCGTTATGTATAAATATACCATGCCCACTGTGTGGTAGTGGGGGAAGGTTTTGTGGAATAAATATACAGACTGACTGATCTTTTTGATTGCGGCGGGAATTCAGTCCTTATCGCGTGATGAAATGAGTTTTCCGGCTATCGTTGTGAGTACGGTGAAACTGGCCACCAATACCGGCGTTCCGATGCTTGCGCTTCCGTTCACAGATAGTGCCAGTCCAGCCACAACCCCTAGGACGGTA
>DATKFU010000350.1:0-2161 GCA_035511215.1 Bryobacteraceae bacterium
GCCCCGCATTGCGAGCCAGGCTGGCGCTATATGTGTTCGGCGCGGAGATCTTCGCTTCGGGCGAAGAAGGGTCGATATTGACCGGCGACACATAGACGCGGAATCGGCCGGCGAGCTGCTGGGCGTAGACGCGAAACATGCCGCGCGCCGCGGGGAACCCGGCGACCAACGGGAACTCCACCTGCACCCAATCCGACCACTCTCCCTCGCGCAGAATGAATGCTGGGCTGTTCAAGGAGCCGCTTGCCACAGTGAACCGCGCCACCGGTTGCGCGGGGTCGACATCCACCGTCATTTCCACGGCGGTTTGGCGGGCGTCGCTGCGGAACGGATTGGCTGGGCCTGTCACCCGTAACACAGCGCGATGATTCTCCACGCGAACCGGTACGATGCGCCCGCCGGACACAGCGCGCGGGGATTCCGCAGGGCTGGCGAAGGACGCGTCGTCCGTGAAGGCCGCGGCGTCCGTGAAGAAAGTGAACGTGCCGAACGTCCCTTGCATGTCGGGCACGCCCAACCCCGAAAGCGCAGCTTCCGCATCGGCATCGGGCGGATAATCCATCGGGACCTTGACCAGAGTCACCGGAATGCCGCGCCGCTTCAGCGTTTCCCAAAATGCCGCGCCGCGCCGGAACGTATGAACCTTGGGAGAACCTAGTGGAATGCGATAACTGCCAATCGAGAAGCCGCGCGCCGGTTCGGTTTCACCCAGCGAGGAAAACGGCAGCAGCGTGCGCGGATTGCGGCTCACGAAATCGTAAATGCCATGCTGCGTGGGATCGGTTCCGGTGATGAAAGTGGACCACGCCACCGGGCTTTGCGGCGGCATGGTGGTTGCGAGTCGCTGGAATTCTCCGTCGCGGCGAAGCCTGTCGAGGTTCGGCAGATCGGCCCAGTGAGCTTCCAGAAAGCCGGGGTCCATCCCATCGATACCGAGCACGATGACGGCGGGGAGGCTCGCAGCGTGATGCGCGCCGCAAGCGGCAAGCACCAGCGCCAACGCGCAGATCACAGCCAGTCTGAGGCGCACTGTGGGGCGGACCCCCTGGTCCGCGGCCGACCCCCTGGTCGGCCTGTCGGCTATACATGGTTGGGCTACCACGGGGAGACCCGCGTGCGTCCAAGGGCCTAAAATTGAAACACCGCTTTGCCTTCCATCCATGCGGGTGGGTCCACTCCGAACATTTGCAGAATCGTAGGCGCAAGATCTTCCAGGCCCGGATTCGTCGCGTCAATCTTCCGGTTGGCGAAAAGCACGCCCGGAACCAGCGGCGGGTCCACGCAATGATCGCCGCTCCAGGCGTTGTCGTTCGTCTCGAAAACCGGGCCGCGCACGCGTCCCAGCGCCGCACCCCACGCGGTGCGGTAGCCGTCATTGAAGCCGGCGATTAGGTCCGGCGCGCGGTCCAGGTATGGGCCGGCGTAGATGGCATCGGCATCATACATGTTGGCGATGGCGCAGGCGTCGTTCTGAGTGTCTTTCAGGCCAGTCAGCTTTCGGATCAGCTCGGCTTTCAACTGGCGGGCCTCGCCGCCCGGCTCCACAATTCCCTCCGGCTCCCTCCCGCGCAAGTTCAAATACAGGCCGCCCAACCCGAGCGCATAGGCGCGGGTCGATTTCCAATCGACGCCGTCGAAATATTTGTCGCCGGCTTCCGCGGCAACTTGTAGATACCCGTTGTCGCGCAGCCACGCATTCAGGTTCACGCCGCGGTTGAAGGCGCGGAAGCCATGGTCCGATAGCACCAGCAGCAGCGTGCGGGAATCTACGTGGCGCAGCGTCTCGCCCACCACCGCGTCCATGCGCCGGTACATCTCCTCGATGGCGCCGCCGAACTCTCCGCCGCCTTCGCTCATCTCGCGAAAAAACATGTGCTGCACGCGGTCGCTGGTGTCGAACACGCAGCCGGCCACGCCGCGGCGCGTCTTGGCCAGCGCATCCGCGAACATGGTTCTCCGCTCTTCGAAGACCGAGTAAGCTTGGCTCAGAAAATCGCGCTCGCCCAGCACGCCTTCGTTTAGCGCCCAGGTATCTTCCGCCAGGCCCAGCGTAGCGAACGATCCAAAGAGCTTTGCCAGATAAACCGAGTACGCGGCGGGATGGCTGATGGGCAGCGCCGGGCTCTCCGGGTCCATCTGCACCGGTGAGGCGTACATGCTG
>DATKFU010000351.1:0-4038 GCA_035511215.1 Bryobacteraceae bacterium
TGCCCGTCTCCGCTTCACCGGCATGGCCAGAATAACATGCACCCTCTCCCCGCCCCGGCCGAACAGGACATTTCTACTTTGCAGAGAATAGGACATTTCTACTTTGCCTTGACAGGATGCTCGGCTCGGTTGCAAAGGGCGCCTCTTGAAGAGTACAATTTCTTGCTGAAGTGAACGACTTGCGCATCTCCCTGCTGTTTCTGGCGTGCCTGTCGCCGCTCGCGCGACCGATCGCCCAGGCACAAATATTCCAGGAACGGGAGGTCCTGATTCCGTGGAGCAAAGCCGCCCCGCACGGGATGGATGTCCTGTTGGTGTACGCGGAACTGCCTGGGAAGCGTCCGCTGGCGGTCCTGACACATGGCACTTCCGCAAACCAACAGGATCGTAACTCGGTTTCCGCATGGTCGTTGCTCCAGCAGGCAACCTGGTTCGCCCGCCGCGGATGGGTAGCGCTGATAGTCGTACGCCGAGGATATGGCAAGTCCGGCGGCAGGCCGGATTATATTTACGGCGGCTGTCCGAAAACAGATTATGAGGAAGCGGGCAGGGCTTCGGCCGAGGATTTGTCCGCGGCTATCCAATATGGATGCAGTCTTCCGCAGGTCGATCCCACCCGTATCATCAGCGCTGGAGTGTCCACGGGCGGATTCGCAACCGTGGCATTGACCGCGAACGCTCCGGCGGGACTGCTGGCCGCGATCAATTTTGCCGGCGGGTGGGGGCGGGCCGATCACGATGTTTGCAATGTGGGTGAACTGGTCGGCGCGTATCGCAGCTTTGGCAAGACGTCGCGAATCCCGATGCTCTGGATCTACGCCGAGAACGACAGGAAATTTTGGCCCGAGCTGGCACAGAAGTTTAACGATGCGTTTCGTGCGGGCGGCGGGCAAAACCAGTTCGTGCAGGCGCCTGCGATCGGAGAGGATGGACACTTCCTGTTCCAGCGCATATCTGCCTGGTCGCCAATTGTGGGCAGCTTCCTGAAAGCGCAAAATCTGGTGTGGCTGCCAGAGCCTCTGCCGCCACCCAAGTCGAGCGAGCCGGCTCCGCCCGGATTAACCGAGACCGGAGCGAAGGCATTCGGCCGCTACGGGACGCTGGGTCCACACAAGGCGTTCGCCATGTCGGAGCACGGGTTCGGCATGTCCGTCGACCAGCCGACAGTGCAGGCGGCCAAGAAGAACGCCACGGATCGATGCCGGCATTCGGCGCCTAAAGGAGAGAAGTGCAAGGTCGTATCGATCGACGGCACGCCAGAGGAATCAACCAACGACTGAGCCGAATCGTTTGGCGTAGCGCCGCGCCTCGCCGATACAATAGACCTTGCACATGCACAAATCGGCAACCTTCCTGCTTCTCGCTTGCTCCGGTCTTCACGCGGCTGCCACGCCTCGTCCCGAGTATCCCCAGCCCCAATTCCAGCGCGAAAGCTGGCTGAGCCTCAACGGCGCCTGGGAATTCGAATTCGACGACGCCAACGCCGGCCTGGATACCGGTTGGGCCTCGGGCAGCCGGAAATTCAGCCGCAACATTACCGTCCCGTATTGTTTCGAGAGCCGGCTGAGCGGCATCGGCGATACTTCCTTTCACCCCTGGATCTGGTACCGGCGCACGGTCGCCCTGCCCGCCGAATGGAAAGGCCGGCGCGTGCTGCTGCACTTCGGCGCGGTCAATTACCAGTCGATGGTCTGGGTCAACGGCAAGCTGGCGGGCAGCCACGAAGGGGGCCAGACGCCGTTCACCTTCGACGTCACGCCGCTGCTCCAACCGGGCGCCAACATCGTCACCGTCAGGTCACACTTTCCCCCTACGGATCGCTACATTCCCCGCGGAAAGCAGTTTTGGGAGCCCAAGTCGAAGAGCATTTTCTATACGCGGACCAGCGGCATCTGGCAGCCCGTCTGGATGGAGCCGGTAGGCGCCAGCTACCTCGATCGGGTCAAGATCACGCCCGCCATCGATGGAGACGGCACGGGCGCCGTGCGGCTCGAATTCGACATCGCGCGTCCGCGGCCGGACCTGGAAATCACCGCATCCGCCAGCTTCGCCGGACAACCGGCGGCATCTGCCACCGCGCACACCAGCGCCGCGCGCGCGACCGCGCTGCTTTCCATCGACGAGCCGAAGCTTTGGTCGCCGCCGTCGCCCAGCCTGTACGATCTGGCGCTGGAACTGCGGCGCAACGGCGTGCTGCTCGATCGCGTGCAGACCTATTTCGGCATCCGCAGCGTCACCGCCGAAAGGGGCAAAGTGCTATTGAACGGCAACCCCATCTTCCTAAAGATGGTGCTCGACCAGGGGTATTGGCCCGAGAGCATAATGACGCCGCCCACAGACGAAGCGATCCAGTTCGATATCCGCGCCGCGCAGGAGATGGGCTTCAATGGCGCGCGCAAGCACCAGAAACTGGAAGATCCGCGCTACCTCTATTGGGCCGACCATCTGGGCTTTCTGGTGTCCAGCGAAATGGCCAACGCCTACGAATTCGACGACGCCTACGTGGACCGTTTCACGCGCGAGTGGACTGCGGCGGTGGAGCGCGATTACAATCACCCCTCGATCGTAGTCTGGGTGCCCATCAACGAAAGCTGGGGCGTGCCTAACCTGCGCGATGCGCGCCAGCAGAACCATCTGAAATCGCTCTACGCGCTTACGCATTCGCTGGATGCCACGCGCCTGGCCGTGGATAATGACGGCTGGGAGCATACCGATATGACGGATCTTTTCGCCATACACGATTACACGCGTACGAGCGATCTGCTTTACGAACGGTACAAGGACCTGGGCAAGCCCGGCGCAGGGGTCCCGGACAATTACAAAGCGGCGCTGATCCCCGGCTACCATTACAACGGCTCGCCGGTGTCGTTGACGGAGTTTGGGGGCATTGCGTTTATCCCGCCCGGCCACGATGTGCCGCCGGAAGCGTGGGGCTACTCGGGCGTGGAAAAAACCGCCGATGCCGCGCTCGACCGGCTGCGCGGGCTGTATGGCGCCATAGCCCGCATACCCGGCTTCGCAGGCTTGTGTTACACGCAGTTGACCGATGTGGAGCAGGAGATCAACGGCCTGACGACCTACGACCGCAAGCTCAAGTTCGACTCCGGGAAGATGCGCGAGATCAACGCGCTGGTTCATTAATCTGCGTTACATTGAATCAAGCGGACTCATGAACCAGGGAGAATTTCGCGGCTTTGGTCACCGCGTGGTGGACCTGCTGGCAGATTATCTGGAGCACATCGAAGAAAGGCCCGTGTTCCCGAATATCGAACCCAGCGCGCTGACACGGCTTTTTGCCGAGCCTCTGCCGCAGGATTCCAGCTCCACGGAGACGGTGCTGGGAGAACTGGAAGAGAAGCTGTTTCCATATTGCACGCATGTCGGGCACCCAGGTTACATGGGTCTCATCACGCCATCGCCGAGTCCCGTCGGCATCCTTGCGGATCTGATCTGCTCCGCGCTCAATCAGAACGTGGGGGCCTATACGATCGGCCCCGCTGCCGTGGCCATGGAGCGGCGGACCGTGCGCTGGCTTACCGATCTGGCCGGCTATGGCGAAGGGGCTGGGGGCAACCTGACCAGCGGCGGCATGATTGCGAACTTCGTCGGCCTGAAGCTGGCACGGGACAGCGTTTCGGGCGACCAGACACAGCAAACCGGGGTGCAGGAGCGCTGGGCGGTCTACGCGTCGGAAGAACGGCACGTTTCGATAGACAAGGCTGTCGATGCCGTAGGACTGGGGCGAACGGCGCTACGGGCGCTGCCCACCGACGATCGGTTTCGCGTGCGGCTGGATGCACTGGAGGCGGCCATCGCGGAGGATCGCCGGCGAGGTATACGGCCGCTCTGCATCGTGGGCATATTCGGAACCACCAACACCGGGGCGATCGATCCGGTACGCGAGCTTCGAACTATTGCGGATCGCGAGGGGATGTGGCTCCACATAGACGCCGCATATGGCGGTGGCATGTTGCTGTCGCATGCGTGGCCCATGCGCAACCAGGGTTTGGATCTGGCGGACTCGATCACCATCGATCC
>DATKFU010000352.1:0-21497 GCA_035511215.1 Bryobacteraceae bacterium
CCTCCGATAGAAGTAAGGGACGAATAACCCAATCCCATCACCAACGCCAGCACAGCGGCGAAGGACAGTAGCAGTTTTACGCTGATTTTCTTGGTTGACTTCATGATCTTGATCTCATATCGGCGGGATGGCGGCGAAGCTTGAGGTTGGCGGTGATTTGGTGGTGGACATAAGTGACTATATGTGGCTATAATGGGGGAATGGTAGAGGTAGAGGAAGCGGAAGTCGGGATTGCCGAATTGAAGGGTAAGCTGAGCGAGTACCTGCGGGTGGTGCGCAAAGGCGTGGAAGTCGTGATCAAAGATCGCGACACGCCCATAGCGCGGCTAGTGCCCTACGCGGAATCGCGCCCGCGCCTGGAGACGACTCCGCCGACCATGTCGCTGAAGGAAATGGACAGGCTGCCGTACTTCCGGCCGAAGGGGTTGAAGCCGGGCGCTCTGGAAGAAGCGCTCCGTGAAGAACGCCAGGACCGGTTCGACGGCTTGATCGAGAAATTTCCCGAATGACCGCGTTCGTGGACACCTCCGTATTCCTGCGCAGGCTGTTGAAACAGCCGGGCGCGTTCACGGACTGGTCGACCTGGGGCGCGGTGGCTTCGAGCGAACTATTGCGCGTGGAGGCCCACCGGGTTATCGACAGGCTCCGCCTGCAACGCGCCATCGGGGATGCCGAACTGGGGGAGATCGGCGGGCTGCTGCAAGCTTCGTTCAAGGCCCTGGACTTCGTGCGGCTCAGCCGCGCCGTATTGCAGCGCGCCGCCGATCCGTTTCCCACCGCACTCGGGACGCTGGACGCGATTCACCTGTCATCGGCGCTTCTGTGGATGGAAGAGAAGGGCGCGGACATGACGTTCCTGACGCACGACACACAGTTGGCGATCGCCGCGCGGGCGTGCGGTTTGGACGTGCGGACAACCCCATAACGTATCCACCCGTATGCACATTGAAACTCTGGCTGTTCACGCGGGACGCCATGCAGACGCCGCCACGGGCGCGGTCGCCCCTCCCATTTATTTGTCGACCACCTACGAAAGAGCGCGGGACGGGGAGTATCCGCTGGGATTCAGCTATTCGCGGGATGGGAATCCCAATCGCGCATGCCTGGAGGAGTGCCTGGCGGCGCTGGAGGGCGGGCGGGAAGCGCTGGCGTTTTCTTCAGGCATGGCGGCTGCGAACGCCGTTATCCAGGGGCTGGAACCGGGCGATCATATCATTGCGCCCGACGATGTGTACTACGGATTGCGCAGGCTCATCGGCGAAGTGTTCGGCAAGTGGCAGCTGGAAGTCGCATACGTGGATTTGACCGATCTGAACGCGGTGAACGCCGCGGTCCGTCCGAACACGCGCCTGGTTTGGGTGGAAACGCCATCGAACCCGCTGCTGAAAATCACGGACCTGGCGGCCATTGCGGCCATCGCCCGCCGGGCGAATGCGATGAGCGTGTGCGACGGCACCTTCGCGACGCCCGTGCTGCAGCGGCCGCTCGAATGGGGCATCGATATAGTGGTGCATTCGACGACCAAGTATATCGGCGGGCATAGCGACGTGCTGGGCGGGGCGCTGATCGCGAAAAACCAGAGCTATTTGTTTGAGCGGGCGCGCAAGTCGCAGCAGATCGGAGGCGCGGCGCCGTCGCCGTTCGATTGCTGGCTGACGCTGCGCGGCGTGGACACGCTGCCATGCCGGGTGCGGGCACAGACGGAGACAGCCGGCCGGATCGCCGCATTCCTGAAATCGCACGAGGCGGTTGAGGCGGTACATTATCCGGGGCTGGCCGGGCATCCGGGCCATGAGATCGCCGCACGCCAAATGGCCGGGTTCGGCGGCATGCTCTCGATGCAGTTGAGGGGCGGGCGCGAACAGGCGATGCAGGTAGCGGCCAGGGTCCGGCTGTTCACCCGCGCCACCAGCCTGGGGGGCACGCACAGCCTGATCGAGCATCGCGCATCGGTGGAAGGGCCGCACACGCGCACGCCGCAGAACCTGCTGCGGATTTCGGTTGGGCTGGAGAATGCGGAGGACCTGATTGGGGATTTGGCGCAGGCGTTGGGGTGAGTGCCTCGGCGGCGCTAAGATAAGCATTCTCGCTAGGACTGGTTAGCATTGGCGCTCAAACGGGACTTACTCGCTGTTCCCGTCGATCGGCCCAGCAGGCCGGTTTCCGGTCTGCCGACGTTACGCCCGTTGGCCCATGACCGGGCCGCGCATCGCTGGTTCCACGGAAAGTGTTTCTCAGTATCGATCGTATTTCAAGTCCTGCGGACCTCTACGATTTCGGATGTTTCCAGGGCTCAGCACAGCGAATGCGCCAGGCAATTCCAGCCCATGCTCTTGGATCGATTCGGAAACCACGGCTGCCTTCATAGCTGGTCCCAGACCCATAAGCGCATCAGCAGAACGCCGGTCGACGCTTGCCGCTGCCGGAAGACAAGTTCGCCGAAATCCTTATCGGCCGTAATCAATACGCTCTCCGAAACCCGGCTCTCCGTCAGCACGGTTTCATCCATGATTCCAGGCGACATCTCGGCTACGTACGCAACCCGATGGCCGTCGAGGCGTAGGCGCTCGACGATTTGGCGGTCGACGCTCTCATCGGCTACGAACGTCACCGAAGAGTCGTCTCAAGAGGGTAGATGACATCGGCGCGCAAGGCGTCAGCCGCAAACGCAAGCGCTGCCCGGACCGCGTCCGCGCTGAGCCGCGGATGCGCCTCACGTAGCTGTTCGACCGTTTCTCCGGTGGCCAATTTCTCCAGGATCAGCTCGACGGTGATACGGGTGCCTGCGATTACAGGCTTGCGCATCGTCACGCCGGGATTGGAAACAACCATCGCCCGGTAATCGCGCACATGTTCCCCTTCAATCAGCGTACCGCGCCGCGGGAGCACGCGACAAATCGGCGGCTTCCCAGATCCGGACTGCACCTGCCTTTGCCTCCACTGCTTCGGGTCCCGCGATAGACGGCAACTGGCCGATATATCGTAGCGTAGCTTTCCGCGGACTATCCGATGAGGTCATCCCGCGTGGCTGGTCAATAAGCTTCACCCCGGTTGTCAATGCTGAGGACGCGGATCAAATCAGGTGGCTCGAGGCAGAAAAAGACACGCCACTTGCCGACCCGCAGGCGCAGTTCACCGGTACGATCTTTGAGGGACTTCACATCGCCGTGGCCTGTCGCGGCGAAACGTACGAGGGCTGCATCGATCCGTGCTTGGACGACGCGATCGAGACGCGCCAAGTCGCGCACCGCGGCAGGTCGAAAACTACGCGGCGGATCACAGCCCGAGCCGGCGTCGGACTTCGTCCAACGGAACGTCGTCGCCCGGTTCCGCGCGGGCCAGATCCAGCTTGGCCACAGTCTCGGCATCGAGGACTTCCTGCTCACCCAGTTCCGCCAGAAAAGAGATGGCCACCCGCACCTCACTGTCCGGAAGGGCATCCACAAGCGATTGAAGGCGGCTGCGATCGGGGGACATACCTCAATTATAACTTCACGGGTGGACAGCCATTTCCGGGCCGAAGATTCAAGCGCTCCGGCCGGAGCCCGGATTTGGCGCAGGCGTTTGGGTGAGCGCCTCGCCGGCCTGCGAGGCTGGTTCACTCGTAGCGCAGCGCCACCATGGGATCCACGCCGGCAGCCCGGCGCGCGGGGATATAACACGCCAGCAAAGCCACGCTGGATAGGACCGCGGCGACCACCAGCAAGGTGACCGGATCGCGCGGAGAAATGCCGAACAGCAGGCTGCCGAGCAGCCGCGTGAGCGCCAGCGCGCCGGCCACCCCAATCGCGAGTCCGATGGCCGTCAATTGCATGCCGCGTCGAATCACCATGGCCAGCAGGCTGGCGCGGCTGGCGCCCAGAGCCGCGCGAATGCCCAGCTCGTGGGTCCGCTGCGTTACGGAATAACCGATCACGCCGTAGATGCCGATGGCCGCCAGCAACAATGCCAGCCCGGCGAAGATAGCCAGCAGCATGGTCTGCATGCGATCGCTCGATACGGTTCCGGACTTGATTTGATCGAGCGTCTGCAGATCGGCGATGGCCTGATCCTTATCGACTCCGTGCACGGCCGCGTGGATGGCGGAAGCCAGCGTCCGCGGATCGAGCGCGGCGCGCAGGAGCATATTCACGTCGCTCGTGGGGCTTTGGCCGAAGGTGACGTACACGCCGGCGCTCTTGTTGTCTACCAGGCTGCCGGTTTGCTCGTCGCCCACGATGCCCACGACTTCCCAAGGGATCTCCGGCCCCAAGCCGGGCTGGCCGTAGAGGATCTCCTGAATGAGAATCCGCTTGCCGATAGGATCTTCGCCTTTGAAATAGCGCGTGGCCATTTCCTCGTTGATGACGGTTACGGGCGCGCCGCCCATGGTATCGCGATCGGTGAACGCGCGGCCGCGCAGCAGGTGGATATCCAGCGCGCGGAAGTAAGAAGCGGTGACGCGCTTGTAGAAGCAGGCGCGACGGTTGGCGCGGTCGACGAACGGGCGTCCGGCAATGAGGAACGGCATGCCATCGCCCCAGCCTTGCATGGGCAGGACGTTGCTGAAGGCCACATCGCGCACGCCCGGCTCCGCGCGCAGGCGCTGATCGAGGAACTGGACGTATTGGACGAGCTGCTCGGGGTGCGTGAAACGGCCGCGCGCGATGGGCA
The DNA here is from genome assembly GCA_035511215.1 of Bryobacteraceae bacterium. GTDB lineage: Bacteria > Acidobacteriota > Terriglobia > Bryobacterales > Bryobacteraceae > Bog-159. The sequence goes on from DATKFU010000352.1 coordinate 4,654, forward strand.
GGCGCGCCGTCATGACGTTGGCGCTGGTCAAGCCGGTATCCACCTGCAACATGCGGAAGAAGCTGCCCACCAGCAGGCCGGCGCCGGCCAGCAGCATGAAAGCAAGGGCGACTTCGCTGACGATCAAGGCGTTACGCAGGCGGGCGCGGGCGGCGCCGCTGGTGGTCGAGCGGCCGCCCTCTTTCATTGCGGATGCGGGATCGACGCGGCTGGCGTGGATGGCGGGCGCCAGCCCGAACAGAAGCGCGGTAAGCAGGGATACGGCCAGGGTAAAGAGCAGGATAGCGGGATCGATGGACACGTCGGCTTCGCTCGGAAGCGAGTACGGCGGCGCGAGACGGATAAGGCCGCGGATCATGGCGTAGCCCAGGCCCAGGCCCAGCGCGCCGCCTGCGCCGGCGATCAGCAGGTTTTCGGTGAGCAACTGGCGGATGAGGCGCCAACTGCCGGCGCCGAGCGAAGCGCGCACGGCGATCTCACGTTCGCGGGCGGCGCCGCGGGCCAGGGTGAGATTCGCCAGGTTGGCGCAACCGATCAGGAGAATCGCGCCGACGGCGGCCAGGAGGACGAGTAGCGAACGGCGGAGCTGCGGGCCGACGATCTGGTCTTCCAGGCGATCGACGGTGACGCCCCAGCCTTTGTTCGATTCCGGGTAAGCGGCGGCGATGCGGGCGCCGATAGCGTTCATGGCGGCCTGCGCCTGCTCGATGGTGACGCCGGGCTTGAGGCGGGCGAAGGAGAGTATCCAATGATAGTCGCGGGTCATGTCGCCCTTCTCGAAAGCCAGAGGCGTCCAGAGCTGGGCCCAGGAGCGATCGAAGGGGCCGTGCGCGGGCAACACGCCGATTACAGTGCAGGGCTTGCCGCTGAGGGTGAGCGTGCGCCCGATGATGGACGGATCGGCGCCGAAGCGATCCTGCCAGAGGCGGTGGCTGAGGATCACCACTTGGGATTTGCCCAACTGGTCTTCATCCGGGGCGAAGGTGCGGCCAAGCACGGCTTGCACGCCAAAGATATCGAAGTAAGATGCCGAGACGCGCACGCCCTGGAGTTCCTCGGGCTGGCCGGCGCCGGTTAACGTGACCGATCCGCCGAAATTGATCGCGGCCATGTGTTCGAAGACGGCGTTCTGATTCTTCCAATCGAGGAAGTTGAGCGTCGAGATGCCATTGCGATCGCCGCCAGGGGGTTTCTCCCAGACCATTACGATGCCGTGCGGGTCGCGATAGGGCAGCGGCTTCAGCAGCACGCCGTTCACGAAACTGAAGATGGCGGTGTTGGCTCCGATGCCGAGAGCGAGGGTGAGCAGCGCGATGGCGGTGAAGCCGGGAGACCGGCGGAGCGTGCGGATAGCGTAGCGCATGGATGTTCGTTAGACGGCGGCCGGCGAGTCCGGTTGGCCTACCTATTGATACTGGTTGATACTGGCGGCGGCGCGGAAGGTTACGGGCGGGTCTGGAGACCCGCCGCAGGCGTGGACGCCTGCCCCACACCTACAAAAAGGCGGTTGTTGTATACTGGCGGAGGTCATACTCAAATGCGACGTACACTATTGTTCTTTTCCGTACTTACTTTATCCGCAGGCCTGCTGCAGCCGCTGCGGGCAACTGTAACCATTCAATCCGTAACGCCCTCGGTGGCTTCGCCGCAACCGTTGGGGACACCGGTCACCTGGACGGTGACGGCTACCGACAGCAACCCCGGCCCGCTCACCTTCCGGTTCAGCACCGCTCTGGGCAGTGGCGCCGTCGATCTGGTGAAAGACTTCAATGCAGGCACGCTCGGCGGCGGCGTCTGGACTGCGCAACCGTTTGCCTGGGCCACCATCCAGGGCGAAGGGGTCTACCGCATTATCGTGGTGGCCAAGGATTTTACGTCCGGTGAATCCGCCACTCATACGGTCGAATATCGCTTGACTCCACTCGCTGGAACCAGCGCCGCCGTGAACGCTACTGCCAATCCGCTAGTGGCGTTGTATAGCGCGCCCGCTTGTGAGGCAGGCAGCTCGATGCGCGTCACTTTCCAGAGATCGGGCAGCACGGCCTCTCCCTTCTTATCGGATTGGAAGACATGCAATGCCGAGACCAGCATGAACTTCTATATAGCGGGCATGTACCCCAAGACTACTTATAAGATGAATTACCAGATCGCGACAGGAAGTACAGTGACTCCCGGCCCGACCACTCTGAGCTTCACTACCGGATCACTTCCAACCTCGATTACCTTTCCGGTCTTCACGGTGGCGGTACCTCCGGGCGCGGGCACCGACACGGCTCAAATGATCGATCTGCACGCGCTGCTCTCGTTCACCAACAACCAGTCCGTTTCGGCGGCCACCGACCTCTCGGGGCGCATCCTCTGGTATTACGAATTCCAGGATGTGACGGACACCTCCACACTGACGCGGCCGCTATCCAACGAAAGCCTGCTCAGCATTCAATCCGGTCCAGCGTGGCAATCGATCAGCACCTCGCAGCAGGTGGTTCGACGCATCGATTTGGCGGGCAATATCGTGCAGGAGACGAATACCGGAATCATCCAGAATCAACTGGTAGCCCTGGGGTTCACCGATGCCGGGCCGTGCACCGCCATCCCCAGTCCCGCGCCCGTGGGCGCCGCCTGCCTGGGCGGCTTCCACCACGAGGCCCAGCTTATGCCCAACGGCGATTACGTGGTGTTCGCCGATATCGAAAAGATTTATCCGCCGGGCACCCAGAACGACACCAGCGGCCTGCCGGTGGATATTATGGGGGACATTTATATTGTCCTGAGCGGCAACTTCCAGGTAGTGTGGGCTTGGGAGGCCTTTCAGCATAGCGGCGGCGGCACGCAACTGAATATCAATCGCGCCGCGCCTTTAGGCGAGACTTGTCCGAGTGCGGGCTGTCCTCCCATATTCCTGCTGGGTAGCGGCATCGCTCCGGCAGCGCACGACTGGATGCACTCCAATAGCGCCTATTACTGGCCGGCCAACGACGACCTGGTGGTTTCCATCCGCGACCAGGACTGGGTGATCAAAATCGATTACAACAATGGCAACGGGACTGGCAACATCCTCTGGCGCATGGGCGCCGTGGATGGCGATTTTACCTTCAACAACGTCAATAACAACGCCTGGCCGTGGTTCTCGCATCAACACGATTTCGGTATCGAGAATAACGGCGCCGGGCCGGCCACGGTTTTCGACAATGGCAATACCCGAGTTTCCGCGCCTCCGCTGGGGCTGGGGTGCACGCCCGGGACGACCGGGTGCAACAGCCGCGGCATGGCGTTGACGATCGACGAAACCAATATGACGGTCACTCCGGTGCTGAGCCAGGACCTGGGATTCTACGCGGGCGCCTTGGGCAGCGCCCAACTGCTGACCAACGGCGATTATTTCTTTCAGCCCGGACTGGTAGGCGGGACTACCAGTTACGGCATGGAGCTGGTGCCCACGCCGGACACGGTGAACGGCACCACGATTGACAGCCTGGAGGGGCCATCTTCGTATCGGTCATTCCGCCAGGCGGATCTGTACCACCCGCCCAAAACGTAAGCGCCGTATGCGCCGGACTCCGGCCCCGCGATGCGCAATCTGTTATAAATATGGCGTGATGCAACGCCGTCAATTCGTAGGAGCCGCCGCATCGGCTGGCCTCGCCGCGGGGCCCGCCGCCGCTGCTCCACAGAGCGCCTTTTTCGAGCTGCGCTATTACCACCTGCGCACTGGCAGCCAGACGCAGCGCACCTCGGACTTCCTGAGCAAACACTTTCTGCCCGCCGCGCAGCGCCTGGGCATAGGCCCGCTGGGATTCTTCGGCGCCGTGATCGCTGAAGGCAGCCCTTTTGTCCTGGCTCTGATCAGTTACCCTTCGGCCGCGGCGTTCGCGGAAAGCGGCGAGCGCCTGGCCGCCGACAACGACTTCCAGCGGGGTTTCGACGAGTACAACTCCACGGCGGAGCTGAGTTATATTCGCATGGAGAACGCGCTGCTGCGGGCCTTCGACAGCAGGCCGTCCATCGCCGTTACGCCCGGCGGCCAACGCCCGCCGCGCATCTTCGAGCTGCGCACTTACGAATCCAACAACGCCAAAGCCGCGCAGCGCAAGATCCGCATGTTCAACGAAGGCGAAGCCGCCATCTTCCAGCGGCTGGGCATGGCGCCTGTTTTTTTCGGGGAGACGCTGGTGGGGCGAAACCTGCCCAACCTTACTTACATGCTGTCGTTCGAGAGCCTGGCGGCGCGGGACAAATTATGGGGCGCATTCGGCGCGGACCCCGAATGGCAAAAGCTGCGCGCACAGCCGGGTTACGCGGACGCCGAAATCGTCTCCAACATCAGTAACGCCATCCTGCGGCCGCTGGACTTTTCGCCCATCCGGTGAACCGGGAGACCGCCCATGCGCCGCCGACATTTTCTGGAAGCCGCCGCTACGGCGATGGCCGCCGTGGGACGGCCGGCCCAGACGCAGGCCCAGACGCAGCGCGCGGCGGGACCGAGCAAAGCGGCGTTGAAACTGGGCACGCAGAACGATGCATCCGACCAGGCCCTGCGCGTGCTGGCCGCACTGGGCGTCAATCATATTTGCAGCACATTGCCTTCGGCGCGCCTGGATGCGAACTGGTCGGCCGAAGGACTGACACGCCTGCGCGAGCGCGTCGAGTCGTTCGGCATTCGGCTGGAGATGGTCCCGCTGCCGCTAAGTTCCAGTTACATCACACGCTCCGAGAACCCTGACATCATGCTGGGCAAGAGCCCGGAGCGCGACCGCGAAATCGACGCCATTTGCCAGATGATGCGCAATGCCGCGCGCGCCGGCATTCCCGCGCTGAAATACAATCTGACCATCCTGGGCGTGGTGCGGTCGGCGCCCTCGGGCGGCCGCGGCGGCGCGCATTACAGCACATTCGTCTACGAAAAGACGCCGCAGGACCCGCCGCTCACCGAAGCCGGGCCCGTTGGCGCGGATGCCGCCTGGGCGCGCATTACGTATTTCCTGAAGCGCGTGATCCCGGTGGCCGAGGAATACAAAATCAGGTTGGCCTGCCACCCGCACGATCCCGGCATGCCGCCCGGCAAGGGTTTCCGCGGCGTGGATCGCGTGCTCGGCAGCGTGAACGGCTTGAAGCGGTTTATCGAGATCGCGCCCAGCCCGTATCATGGCCTGAAGTTCTGCCAGGGCACTATCTCCGAGATGCTGGCCAAGCCCGGGGACGAGATCTTCGATGTGATCCGGTACTTCGGCACGCGCGGCAAGATTTTCAATGTACACTTCCGCAATATCCGGGGCGGCTTTCTGAACTTTCAGGAGACCTTTCCGGACGATGGCGACGTGAACATGATTCGCGCCGTGCGGGTATACAAAGAAGTAGGTTACGACGGCATGCTGATGCCGGACCACGTGCCGGCGATCGACGGCGACACGGGGGGGAAGCAGGCCTTCGCATACGCGTACGGGTATATCCAGGCCTTGATTCAGATGGTCAACATGGAAGCTGCATAGGTTCGCTTCGAATGCCCCCGCTCCCATTGACGGCAGCCGCGCTAGTCTATCTCGTGATGGGCGTGGTTACGGCTTTCGCAGCGGACCTATCGCCAGCTAAGTGGCCTCCCGATGAGAAAGCTCTTGCGGAGCGCCTCGAACTGACTGTCTTTCCGCCGAAGGCCAGAGTCGTGGAAGGCCACTCCGGGCTGGTCACCGCCACGCTCTCCCCCATCGCGATCCGAGCGGGCATCGAAACTCTGAAACAGGGTGGAACCGCAGCCGACGCCGCCTCCACCATCGCGCTCACTCAAGTCACTACCGCGCTGGGCTCTTATGTGTCTTATGCGGGAATCCTGCAACTGGTTTACTACGAGAGCCAGACGCACAAGCTTTACTCGTTGGACGCGGGGTGGAACTCGTATCTGGGTGAAACGGCGCCGAAGACCATCCCCGCAAACGACATGGGACCGCTGAGCGCCGGGCCGTCGACGCCGGGAGCGGAAGGGCGCAAGACCCTGGTGCCGGGGTTTATGGCGGGCATCGAGGCGATGCAGAAACGCTTCGGGCGGCTGCCATTCGCGAGCCTGTTTCAACCCGCCACCTGGTATGCCGAGAATGGCGTCACCGTCTCTACGCTGCTCGGAAATTACTTTCCAAGCCGGGAGAAATATCTGGCCCGAACTTCGCAGGGCCAGAAGTTTCTGCACCAGGCGGGCGATCACGTGCCCAAGGCCGGCGACCGTTTCGTGCAAAGCGATCTCGCCGGGACGCTACGCGCGGTGGCGAGGGACGGCGCCCAATACATGTACGCAGGCGAGTGGGGCCGCCAGTTCGTCGAAGCCGTGCGGCAGGAGGGCGGCCAAGCCACCATGGAAGACATGCGGCGCTACCGGGCGGTGTGGGGAGAGCCTCGCAGCACCGTGTTTTTGGATCATTCGGTCTTCGCGCCCGGCGGAAGCAACGAGGGCGGCCGGCAGATCCTGGAAGCGCTGAACCTGGCCGAGGAGATGAAGCTCGACCGCGCGGAGCCGTACTTCAAGGACTGGAAGACTTTCCGCGACCTCTCCGCTTTGCTGCAGTTCGTCGAGTTCGGGCCCTACACTCCGCCGGCGGTGGCTGAATTCCAGCGCCGGAACGGCCTCGATTTTTCGCCAGAGGATCGCGTGACCAAGGCGTACGCGCGAGCCATGGCCGGGCTGCTGCGGAGCGATCCGCCCCGCCATAGCGCCGCGATCGTGGTCGTGGATCGTTGGGGCAACGTGGCCGCGCTGGTGCACAGTATCAACACGGTGAACTGGGGCACCACCGGGATTGTCGTGGGAGGTATTCCGGTGCCCGACCCCGCGGGCTTTCAACAATGGACGCTGGCCGACGTCCAACCTGGCGATCGTGTGCCGAACGACATGGCGCCCGTGATTGTAATGGACGGCGCGAAGCCGGTGATGGCTGTGGCAACGGTAGGCAGCTCGCTGATCGCCGAGACGGTGAGGATACTGCTGGGCACTTTTGGCAACCGCTTAGATCTTCAGACCGTGATGGAGGCTCCTCCGCTGCTTTACAACTTCCGGCCGGCAAAAGGGGAGGAGGCCGCGATCCGGCGGACGCAATTCGTACCGGAAGCAGCCTACGGCCCGGAGTTTATCCGCAACCTGGAAGCGTCCGGAATTCCCATTCAGACAAAATCGAGAGTGGAGGTGCTGACGATCAAAGGAACAGCCGTTGTGGGAGCGGCCGATCCTGGAACCGGTATCTGGCGGAGCGTCGAAACGCCGGCGCTGTTCGGGTACGCGGGGGGGGCTTTCTGAGTTGCGCTTAGGTTACGGCTTTGGCGGCGCGGGCTTGGGCTGGTCCTTCGACTTATCGTCCACCACATCGCCGAACTGAATCGTCGACTTACCAGAGAATCTCTTGTAGTCTTTGTAAGTCACCAGCATGCGGATTTTCTGCGGGTGATCCTTGAAGTGCAGCGTATCGTCGGCGTGGGTGTAAGTGGGGAACCAGTACTTACCGTCGACCTGCTCGCGCAGCGTTTCGAACTTGGGGAACTGCTGGTCGTCGCTCTTCTTCTGGTAGCCGACGCCCTTGCCATAAGTCTTCACGATCTGGAAGTCGCGATCGTCCACCCAAATCTGTCCTTCGAAAAAGCGTTTGCCAGGCGTGAGCTTCTTGGGTTTCACGGAGAAGACGTAGCACGGGATTTCATCGGCGTTCTGTTTGCCCAGGTATCGGATGTCGTATAAGGGAAGCTGGTCGGTGGTCAGCGTGAAGGGTTGCGTGTTCTTGAGATCTTCAAGGTCTTCCCCGGTCAGGATCAGGTTCTTCAGTGTGGAGACAGGCGCGCGCACTACGTGCTCCACGCGCTTGCCCTCCGGCGTAAAAGTCATATCCGCGGTCATCTCGTATTTCCCCACGGCTTCACCGGAGTCGTCCAACTCCAGAATCTTGGAGGTTTGCCGGTAGATGTAGTTCTCGAGCGCCTCGGAGAACTGCTTTTCCTTGGCGGCGAACTTTTGGATGATTTCGTCCGCGTTTACTTCGGGCGCAGCCGTGGTGGCGGCAACCGGAGTGGCCGCGGCTTTATTCGCGTCATCACTGCCGTGACGGGCCCAAACTGGCAGACATAGGGCCGACAGGAACGCCACTAGAGCGAATCGATGCATAGTCCCCTCCCCAAAGAGACGTTCGCCGGAACCCGCTGGTTTCCCGGCTTCCCTATTTGCCGCCCAGCAGCTTCTTGGCGATCGTCATCAACTGTATGTTGCTAGTGCCTTCGTAAATCCTGCCGATTTTGGCGTCCCGGTAGAGTTTCTCCACCGGATAATCCTTGGTAATCCCCACGCCGCCGTGCACTTCGATCGCCTTGGAAGCCACGTTCTCGGCGATCTCGGAGCTGTAGTACTTGGCCATGGCGGCTTCGGTCTGGAACGGCAGCCCGGCATCGCGCAATCGGGCGGCGTTGTACACCAGCAGGCGCGCAGCCTCCACTTCGGTAGCCATCACCGCAAGCTGAAATTGCACCCCTTGAAACTCACCGATGGTTTTGCCGAACTGCTTGCGCTCCCGCGCATAGGCGACGGCATGGTCCAGCGCGCCGCGCGCCAAGCCGATCATCTGGGAGCCGATGGCGATGCGCCCTTCGTTCAGCGTCTCGATGGCGATCTTGTAGCCTTTGCCCACGGCGCCGATCACATTGTCCTTGGGCACGCGGCAGTTATCGAGAATCAACTCGCAGGTGGACGATGCGCGAATGCCCAGCTTGTCTTCTTTCTTGCCGACCTGGAAACCGGGAAACTCGCGCTCGATCAGAAACGCGGTGATGCCGCGGTATCCGGCGGCCGGATCGGCGTTGGCGAAAAGCAGGAAGAGGCCGGCTTCGGCGGCGTTGGTGATCCAGAGCTTGCGGCCGGTCAGCAGAAAATGGTCGCCGGCGTCCACTGCGCGGGTGGCCAGGGCGAAGGCGTCCGACCCGGATCCGGCTTCGGAAAGCGCGTAGGACGCCACCGTGTCGGTGGCCAGGCGCGGCAGGTATTTCTTCTTTTGCGCGGGGTTGGCCCAGCGCAGAATCGCATTATTGACGATGGTATTCTGCACGTCGGCGATGACGCCGGCGGAAGGGTCCACCGCGGACAATTCCTCCACCGCCAGGATGCACTGGAAGAAACTGCCGCCCGATCCGCCGTATTCTTCGGGGATCTCGATGCCCATCAGGCCCAGCTCGAAGAACTGGCGGATAATATCCTTGCGGAAGACCCCAGCCTCGTCCATTTCGCGGACGTACGGGCCGATCTGCTCGCGCGCGAACTGGCGCACGGTGGTTTGAAAGAGCTTCTCTTCTTCCGTCAACGCGGTGAGAGGCTGCGGAGGAATCTCGGTTTGCTGCGCGCTGGCTGGCATGGCTTTATTTCCTATACTACACCGGCTAGCTCGCGCCATTGGCGGCCTTGCGATTCCGCCACTCCGGCGTGGGTCACGTAGCCGTTGTAGGTGTTGACGCCCTCGCGCAGGCCGGGGTGTTCGGTGCAGGCGCGCTCCAGGCCCTTGTTCGCCAGCTCGAGCAGATAGGGAAAAGTCGCGTTGGTCAGCGCGAAGGTGGAAGTGTGCGGCACTGCGGCGGGCATGTTGGAGACGCAATAGTGCAGCACATCGTCGACATAGTAGATGGGCTCGGTGTGAGTGGTGGCGTGCGAAGTTTCGAAGCAGCCGCCCTGGTCGATGGCAACATCCACCACCACCGCGCCGCGCTTCATGTGGGCGATCATCTCGCGGCGCACCAGCTTGGGCGCCGAAGCGCCTGGAATGAGCACGGCGCCTACGACCAGGTCCGCGGTCTTCAACGTCTCGCGGATGGTATAGGAATTGGAAGCCAGCGTGACGATCTGGCCCCCGAAGATGTCGTCCAGTTGGCGCAGGCGGTTGAGGTTGCGATCGATCATGGTGACATGCGCGCCCATGCCTAGCGCTATTTTGGCCGCATTCGTGCCGACTACGCCGCCGCCGATGATCACGCAGTTGGCCGGCGCCACTCCGGGCACCCCGCCCAGCAGCACGCCGCGCCCGCCATTGGGCGCTTCCAGATACTGCGCGCCTACCTGCACGGACATGCGGCCGGCCACTTCGCTCATCGGCGTAAGAAGCGGCAGCGAACCGTCGAGGTCGTGGATGGTCTCATACGCCACGCCATTGACCTTGGCCTCGAGCATGCGGTTGGTCAACTCCGGCAGCGGCGCCAGGTGCAGATAGGTGAACAGGATCAGGCCGGGACGCAAGTAGCCGTACTCCTCCGGCTGCGGCTCTTTCACCTTGATCACCAGATCGGCGCGCCGCCAGACTTCGGCCGCGGTCGGCAGGATGACGGCGCCCGCCTCGATATACTCGCCGTCGGTGAGCACGCTGCCGGCGCCCGCGGTGGACTGGACCAGGACTTCATGGCCCGCCTCGCACAGCGCCGTAACGCCGCTGGGCACAAGGCCTACCCTGGTTTCATGATCTTTGACTTCTTTAGGAACGCCGACGATCATCGGGAGTGCTCCTCTGTCACGTGGTGCTAGATCAGCGTATCACGCGGCGAATCCTGCGGGTGTTGATTCACTATAGAGAAGCGTGGGGCGCGGTCTGGGCCAGTGTGTGCTCCAGGAAGCCGTCGCGGATGGTCCGTAAGGCGAGTTCGGTCCGGCTGGTTACGTTCAATTTGCGAAAGATGTGATAGAGGTATTCTTTCACGGTGCCTTCGCTCAGGCAGAGATCGTAGGCGATCTGCTTGTTTGCTTTGGCTTCGGCAATGAGGGCTATAATCTGTTGTTCGCGGAATGAGAGGACGTGCCCTGGTTTGCGAATGGTCCGGCTCCGGGGTGCGCGGCATGCGAGGCAGGTATACTCTTTGCCCCGGGTCTGAAAACCGTTCCCGCAGCGGGCACAACTTCGCGGCGCTGGTGCGCTGTCTGAGGCCGCTGCGAGATCAAGTTGTTTCATAATCATTTTGCAAAACCTCGATTTCTTACCGTGATAGATACAGAATAAACTGGAAAGTGGATGGGAATATGGTCAAATGTGCGCAGTTTTAGATATTAGTTTTGATTTATGCGGCTGGACTTGTGCGGTGTAGCCCAAAGAAAGACAAGCGCGAAAGCGGGTCTGGAGACCCGCTGCAGGCGTGGACGCCAGCCCCACAGCGCCTGCCCCACTGCGCGCTCCACAACATTGTTTACTTACTTTTTCTTATCGACTTTCACTTCCGGGAAGTCGAAGTCCTTGCCGAGTTGACTCAAACTATCCAGGTCGACGGCGCCGACGATGTTGACCAGGGTCAGCTCCTTTGGCCCGGTAGCGATAATAACCACGCCGCCGATACCCTTGCTATCGTTCTTAATGTAGACTTCCGTGGTTTCGCCGTCGTCGTTGCTGTGCGTGCCTACGATACGCTGCCAGTCCGCAGAGTGTAAAGGTGCGCGGAATGTTTCCACGTCGGCGTCCGTGTATTCGCCGGGTTTCTTGAATTCGAAGCTCCTCACGTAGATGCCTTTCAATCCGCCGATCAGCTTCTTGATCTTGACCTGGTCCTTGTCGTCGTCGGACAGGAATTTGCCGGCGAACTGCAGGAGCGACCCATCGAGCGAGACATCCGTGGAGTCACTGGCGCGCGCGGCCAGCTTGTCGAAATTCCACTTCACCTGTTGGGCGGGGAGGGACGCGGCGAGCAGCAGCAATGCGATCGGCAATACCACGGCCTTCATGAATTGCCCCGATGACCCAGCATGTGGACTTTCTTCTGCGCCCGGTTCAGCTTGCTGCCGGCAATCCGTACGGCCAGCAGGACCTGGTCCCTGGCGCGCTCACCCCGATAATGGCGATATTCCAGGCTGCCCGCGGTAAGCAACAACGCGGCAGCCAGGGCGACCACCCACCGAATCCCTGGCTGCGACACGCGGGGCGCGCGGCGCACGGACTCGGCGGAAACGCGCGCCAGCACCCGCTCGGCGAAATCCGGCGAGGGCTCCCGGCGTCTCAATGCCGACCTGAGTTCATCTTCCAAAGAAGCCATAAAAATCCTATTCCTCCCCAAAGGACAGGCCGGAGGACTGCCCTACTACACGGGACAATTTCTCGCGCAACAACGCCAGCGCCCGCTGCAATTGACTCTTCACCGTGCCCACCGGGATGCCCAGGACCCTGGCGATTTCCGCCGGATCCAGATCCTCCTGGTAGCGCAAAACCACAATAGCGCGCGACTTTTCGGGCAGCGCGGCCACCAACTTCTTGAGCGCCGTGCCCAGCATTGGATCGCCCGTGGGCGTCAGCGCTACCGGCTCCGGGGCATTTTCCAGGCTCACCATTGGCCGGCGCTGGCGGCGGCGCGCCACATCCAGCGCCCGATTGCTGGTCACTCTGCGCAGCCAGAATTGCACGTGCTCCGGCGATTCCAGCTCCGCCAGATGCTGGTGCAGCGACAAAAATACATCCTGCGCCAATTCTTCGGCGACCGCCCGGTCGCGCAACATATGCCAGGCGATGCTGAAGACCATAGTCTGATGTTGCCGCACCAGGCTGGCGAAATCGGCTCCGGACGCTCCTGGCTCCGGCGCCCTACTGGGCATTTGCAATGCAGTCACTTCTCACTCATATCGTACGCGATCTTACTGGAGACTTGCGCGCGCGTGAAGCCGCTGTTGACCATGGAGATCGACATATTTCGCGCGTAAAAGAACACGGCGCGGACATGGAATTCGCCGCCATAGGCGACCGGGAACCATAGCCCGTCGTCGAATTTTTCGTAGCTGACCCAGAATCCCACACCTTTCACGTCGGTCCCCAACAGAACCTTCACCGCCATCGGCATATGCCATGCGAGCCTGGTGTTGACCACCACCGGCTGGCACTCCGCAACGTCAATCAGCGTCTCCCCTTTCCAGTCCGCGTCTTCTGCGTGCGGCTTGGGCCGGAAGCTGACGCGGTAGACCGGCTTGCCGTGGTAGACTTCCCTGCCCTCCTGGGTAAAGATGTACTTGGCCTGCTCCTTGGCAGTTAGCGGGAACAGGTCGTGGCCGATGCCGTCCTTGGAATCCTTGTCGCCGGTCATGTCGTTGACCATGTCCCGGATGAGGTCGCCGTCGATATCCAGACTCTTGATTTCCTCGCCCGACCAGTTGTAGGGGACAAGCTTGCCGCCGTGTTCGTACTTGCCCTCGAAGTGCACCAGTTTCTTGTCGACGCCGGCGGGGGTTGGTGTGACCAGGTATTCCGATTTCTCCTCGCGCGCCAGTTTGCCGTTGGTGCGATGGAAGCGCGCCAGGACTTTCTGATTGTAGACGTAGGCCCTTCGCATATCCTGGGCGCGGGCCTGATTTTCGGCCACGCGCGCCATGATCTGGGCGATGTCGGGCTCCTGGGCCAGGGCGGGCAGGATCGCGAATGAAAGGAGGGCGACGGGTAGAACGCGCATAATTTGTCCGCTCACATAGTATTACGCGCGAGGCGGCGGGGCGGACGCAGAGTTTTCGCCCGGCTTTTCGAGCCCAAATCTGCCATACTAACGCGTGGAGAATCTTTTGCCGGCTTTCGGCAGCGTGTGCCGCTCTTGACCTGGACCAGTCTCGGCCAGCTCGTGGTCTTTTTAGGCTTGCTGCTGGCGATCACCAAGCCGCTGGGCTTGTACATGGCGGGTGTTTTCGAGGGGAAGCGGACTTTCCTTTCGAAAGCGCTGCTGCCACTGGAGCGCCTGATCTACCGCCTGAGCGGCGTGAACCCGGAAAAGGAGCAGACCTGGAGAACGTTTGCGGGATGCTTCCTGGCGTTCGGCCTCGCGAATTTCCTGCCCTTTTACGTGCTTTTGCGATGCCAGCGCTACCTGCCCGGGCAGCCTGTGGGCGGCACGGAACTGACGCCGGACCTGGCCTTCAACACCGCGGTCAGCTTCCTTTCGAACACCAGCTGGCAAGCGTACTCCGGGGAGACTACGCTCAGCTATTTGACGCAAATGGTGGGAGTCGGCGTGCAAAGCTTCACTTCGGCGGCGGCTGGGATGGCCGTGGCAATGGCGCTGATCCGCGCATTCCTGCGCGAGCGTTCCGCCAGGCTGGGCAATTTCTGGGTGGACCTGACGCGCGGGGTGCTTTATATCCTGCTGCCGCTCTCGCTTCCCGCCGCGCTGATTCTCTGCTCGCTGGGGGTGCTCGAAACGTTCCATCCTTACCGGCAGATCACCACGCTGGAGGGCGCCCGGCAGACGATTGCGCTCGGGCCGGTGGCTTCGCAGGAGCCCATCAAACTGCTCGGCTCGGATGGCGGAGGCTTCTTCAACGTCAACTCGGCGCATCCGTTCGAGAACCCAACGCCGGTGGCGAACATGCTGGAGATGCTCCTGATACTGGCCATTCCGGCGGGCTTCACTTACACCTTCGGGCAGGCGGTGAACGACCGCCGGCAGGGTTGGACCCTTTTTGCCGTGATGTTCCTGCTCTTCGCAGGCGGGTGCCTGATCGCGACGGCCAGCGAGCAGCAGGGCAATCCCTCGCTGCATCGGCTTGGGATCGACGGCGGCAATATGGAAGGCAAGGAAATCCGCTTCGGAGTGGCCGGGTCCGCACTGTTCTCGGTGGTGAGCACCGCCTCGAGCGACGGCGCGGTGAACAGCGCCCACGATAGTTTCACGCCACTGTCCGAATTGATTCAGATGCTGAACATGAAGACCGGCGAGGTGATTTTCGGCGGCACGGGCTCGGGAATTCTGTCGATGATCCTGATGGTGCTGGTGGCCGTCTTCCTGGCCGGACTGATGGTTGGAAGGTCGCCGGAATACCTGGGCAAACGCATCGAAGCCAAGGATATCAAGATGGTGATGCTGGCACTGGTGGTGGCGGCCGCGGCCAACCTGATCATTTCCTGCGCCACTTTTCTGATCCAGTTCCGGGCGCACTCCTATTGGAACCCACTTGGCGCGCCGGTGGCCAACCTGGGCAACGCGGGCCCCCATGGGTTGAGCGAGATTCTTTACGCCAACTCGAGCGCGGTGGGGACGAACGGGAGCGCCATGGCCGGGTTGACGGCTAACACTCCTTTTTTCAACCTGACGCTGGGACTCGAAATGCTGATCGGACGCTTTCTGACGATTGTGCCGGCGCTGGCTCTGGCGGGAAACCTGGCGCGCAAGAAGCGGGTACCGGTGACAATCGGGACCATGCCGACGCATGGCGTCCTGTTTGTAGTTCTGCTGACGGGGACCATACTTATCGTCACGGCACTGACCTTCTTTCCGGCGCTGTCACTGGGGCCTATTGCGGAGCACTTCCTGATGCATTCGGGCGTGTTGTTCCGATAGACGCGAGTGTCAGGCCCCTATTCCAAGAGTTCGCGCCGCTTCGGCTCCCGGCGGGCACTGTGGCGGATGTGAAGTATCCCGGCAGATGGGACACCGGTCAGGCATGGCCCGCAGCGACTGAATTGCGTCTTCCAGCCCGCTCAGCCATTGCGGGCCGCGGGCCGCGCAACGGGGCCTCCTGAACGAGGCGACGAAAAAGGGCTTCCAGGTTCTGCTCCGCTCGCGGACGGAACTTAACGCGGAATGCCATGTTTGGCGCGTAGTTGGGCGAAAACCTGTTCCGCAGGCCGACCCTCGCCGCGGTCTCACTGCCCCAGCGCTTCGTCGATAGCGGCCTTCGTGTCGAGTAACTCTTCTTCATCCATGGCGCCGTCCTCGAAGTCAAGATAGAAGTCTAAAGCCTGCTCGACGAGGGAATCGGCGCTTCCGATCTCGCCATGTTGGACCTTCGCGGCGATTCGCTTTTGAAGTTCCGGACTCAGGGTGACGTTCATTGGCCTCGTACCTTTGCTGAACCTTTCTATTCAGATTCTACACCCGCCGACATTTCGCATCTTGCGCTCCGCCACTTTGTCGATATCATTTTGTGGGGCGAGGTTCTTCTAGCGAAATGAGCAAAGTGTCCCGAAGAGTCGGGACACGGCACGCCGCGGGCGTGCGCCACGTCGTTAGCGCCCTAGCGCCTGCGCCATGGTCTTCACCATGGTTCCGTTGGCGTCATCGTCCTTGAGGGCCCAAACATAAGCGCCGCCGAGAAGCCTGGTGTTTGCGTAATTCATTTTTAGCGTCGCGGTGATAGGGTTATCGAATGTGTAAAACGTTCCGAGAGTTGGGTCGTAGACCGACGCCGCGATCCGCCGCTGATCGAAGTACAGGCTGTAGCCGTTCGCCAGCAGATTTTCAATTGTCGAGTAGGTCGCGTTTCCCGGCGTTAAGAGCGGATCGCATCCAGGAGTATTACCGCTCAGGTCGGTACAAAGGCCGGTACCATTCGCCAGCGGAACGGGAGACGGACCAGTCGAGGTCTGATACAGACCGTTGTTCACATTGGGAACGCCGGTCCAACCAGCGCCATACAAAGGCACTCCCATAGTGTACTTGGACGGAGGGACGCCGGCCTTCAGATAAGCGTCCACAGTGGCATTGATATCAAGTCCCTGACCAAGATCGGGGTCCTGTTCAGAATCGAATAGCGCCGACGCATCGTTTGTCTGTGTATCCCAGGACCCGGCATAGTTGTAGCCGTCTATGGTGATGAAATCCACTTCCTTGGCGGCCTGGGCAAGGTCGATGTTGACGTAGTTCTGGGAGCCCGCAGGTCCATCGAATGTCAAGAAGTACTTTTTGCCGGTGGTAGCGGAAAGCTGGTTTAGTTGGCCGCGGAACTCTGCGAGCAAGGCCGTGAAATTCTGCTTATCGCTCGCAGCCGGAAACTCCCAGTCGATATTAATTCCGTCGAACAATCCCGGCGCAGCGATACCGGCCGCGATATTGCCCCCGATGAACATGCCAATACAGGACGAGGCGAGCGCCTGGCGGCCCGCGGGCGTGCTCTCTCTCCCTCC
>DATKFU010000353.1:0-2592 GCA_035511215.1 Bryobacteraceae bacterium
GCTGCACATGCCTACGCGATCGTCGCCACGCCGGCAATGCACCAAAAACAGGCACTCGCGCCGGGTCCTCCTGCAGCGCCAGTATCATTGCAATCCTTTAGGTGGAGTCCCGACAGTCTGACGCTCTCATATTGCATACCGGCCGCTTCCACCCACTTCCTCTCCTTAGGCTTGTGAATGAGTTACCAGCCGGCCTAAACGTATCCAGTTAGCGCTTGCTACGTGAATGGCGATGCTCGTGGCTTGTCGAGAGCTACACCGCCGCGCACGAATCGGCCGCCAGTCACTCGATACCCGTCCCGTTTTTGCTACCCTGTACGCAGGCATGGGTGTTCGCTTGGCACTGGCGCTGTTACTCGCCGGCTTCGGAACCTGGGGCGTGTTGCACGCCCAAAAGCCTTTTCGCGAATACGAAGCAATCGAGTACGAAAACTTTCAGCTGCCGTCCGATTATCAAGAAAAGCACGAGTGGACCCGCGCGCGCCTTAAGTGTCCCGGCATCAACCGGGGCTACCGATCGAATCTGAACTGGACGATGGATTATCCGCGCTCGGACCGGCATCTGCTTCAAGGCGTGCGGCGCCTGACGCGGATCGACACGCGATCGGTGGAGCAGGTGGTGGAGCTCGACGATACCGGCGACGTTTACAACTGGCCGATGATGTACGCAGTTGAAGTCGGCCATTGGTACTTGCCGGACGATCAGGCGGCGCAATTGCGGGAGTTTCTGCTGCGCGGCGGATTCCTGATGGTGGACGATTTCCACGGCTCGGAACAGTACAGGGGCATGAACGAGTGGCAGGTTTTTACAGCCAGCATGAGCAAGGTGTTTCCCGACCGACCCATTGTGGACATCAAGAACAGCGACCCGATCTTTCACGTTATCTACGATCTGGACGATCGGTTCCAGGTACCTGGCTGGCAATGGACTTACAGTGGGCTGACCTACGAAAAAGGTGAGACCGGCAAACCACCGCACTGGCGCGCGATCTACGACGACAAAGGCCGGATCATGGTTGCGATCTGTCATAACATGGATCTGGGCGATGCCTGGGAATGGTCTGACGACCCCCGCTATCCCGAGAAGTGGGCAACGCTGGCCTACAAGATCGGGATGAACTACTTTCTGTACGATCTCACGCATTGAGTGACAGGCGGGATCTGTGCGCACACACCTTGCAACGCTTTTTATCGCCAGCGCGCCGCAACGATGAATCGGCAATCGTTAGCTTTCGACACTGCCGTCAGGTGGGCACGGCGTCGAAGGTGAGCCGCAAAAATGAGCGCGGCTGAAACTCGATGCGGACGGGAACAATGGAATCACCCGCGCTCTCCAGCCACAGGCGGAAGAGGACCTCGTGTCCCGTGCTAAGGTTGCGGACCATGCCGCGGACCGGAAGCAGGCGCTCCCGGTCGCTGGTTTGCGCCGCTTCCAGTTCCAGCAGATACTCCTGCTCGTCGTAGACATACCGGCCCTCGGCGTGGCGGGCCCGTTGCTTCAATAGAGTCGCCAGTTGAAGAAGAAACGTGGGAGGCGCCTGGTTCGGCGAGTTTGGCCAGGAAGTCTCGCGCCAATCGACGTTGGCGTCAAACGTGGATTGCGCGTGCTCGATCAGTCCGCGGTCGGACCAGATGGCGCTGGCCGCGTAATCGAAATGGGTAATGGCGCTGCGGCTATGGCCGGCGGTATTGCGGCCGCTCACTGCACTGAAGATGCTGCTGCCGGACGGTGGAGCGGCAACCGACCTGCGGGCGTGCTCCAGGCTCTCTTCCGGCGACGATGTAAGCACTCCGAAGTAGGTGGCTTCAGACGGGGCGGAGGCAGATCCAAGCACGACTTCCTGTATCCAACCGAGCCGCCTCAACCCGTGGGCTTGCTTGGGGTCCGAGCCTCCCGCGAAGAAAAGCGTGCGCCGCAGCGACGCGCCTTCGCCGGTCTCCTCGAACGAGGCTCGTCCACCGCCGACTCCCGCGCGCCGGTAGATCGAAATCCCGAGGAATAGAATTACAGCGTCGGCGCGATATGTACGGGATGTCGATCGCGGTGATGCCACTGCGCGCGCGCCCGGACTCGACGGAGTCAAAGCGGGGGATGCCGCGGCTGTGGATTGGCCGTTGGAGTTACGAGGACGAAATAACGTCGCCAGGAGACTATTGACGAATCCCCGCCTGGAGCATTTGCACATACGCCGCCAATCTCATGATCTCACCAATTGTGAGCGGTTCTTGGTTTGCGTCGCATTTGGCAAGGGAAGGGAATCTCTCACTCGGCGATCCGCTTCATTTGGCTGGCCGGATGCGTTCAGCCTTCGTTTCTACACCGCGGAATAACGCGGTCATCGCCGAGGCGCCGGGTCAGTTGGGGGGCGCGGATGGCGTCGCGCCAGTGATTCAGCGGGCGCGGATAGTATCGGCGTCGGTACGCGCCGGCGGGCGGCCCTGCGTCGAGACAGTCGCGTCACTCCGTAGGCGCCCTGGTCCTCGCGCGCGAAAAAAGGCATCCCTGATTATGCTTATCCGATTTTGCGCTACTCGCTCTTCTGGAAGTTCGCGCTATCGACTTTCCCGTCCGGCGAAAGCCAGATCCTGTAC
>DATKFU010000354.1:0-31494 GCA_035511215.1 Bryobacteraceae bacterium
GCGTCGCCGCCGCGGCGGGCGTATTGGGCGGCGCGCTGCTGGTGGGCGATTCGGTGCGCGCCAGCTTACGCGGCCTGGTGCTGGCACGCCTCGGCAGCACCGATTACGTAGTCGCGCGGAATGGCTTCTTCCGCGAGGATCTGGCCGCGGCGTTCGGCGGTAAAGGCCAGCAGGCCTGTCCTATTATTGCGATCGACGGCATGGTCGCCCATCAACGGAGCGGCCGTCGCGCATTGGCCGTACAGATCTATGGAGTCGACCGGCGCTTCGGCGCGGCGCCCGAAGGACAGCAGATCCTGCTCACCGCGGCGCTGGCGAATGAGCTGGGCGCAAAATCGGGAGACACGATGCTGGTGCGCGTGGAAAAACCTTCCGCGATCCCGCTCGAATCGCTGCATGGCCGCAAGGAAGATACCGGCAAGACGATCCGGCTTACACTCGGGGCAGCCGCGCCGCGCGAGTTCTCGCTGAATCCGCAGCAGGGCGACGTGCGCGCGGCGTTCGTGCCGCTGGCTCTCTTGCAGAGGGAACTGGGCGAGGCGCGCAAGGTCAACACGATTTTGGTGGCGGGGGGATCGCTCCCTGACGTCCGCGGCTCGGTAACACTCGAAGACCTCGGAATCAAGATTCGCACCCTGACAAGCAGCGAATCGCTCGAAACCGATACGACCCTGATCCCCGATTCGCTCGCCGAGCGCGCCACCGCCACGGCGAAGTCGCTCGGTCTGACTACAGAGCCGATACTCACTTACCTCGCCAACAGTATCCGCGCCAACGGCCGCGAAATTCCCTACTCCGTCGTTACGGCGCTCGACGCGCCGCCCGCGTCCGCCGATCCCAACGGCATCACCCTCAACGAGTGGGCCGCGCACGATCTCAACGCCAAGCCCGGCGACGTAGTCTCGCTCGACTACTACGTGTGGCGGTCCGATGGCCGCCTGCACACCGACAGCGCGCAATTCCGGCTTGCGCAAATCGTGCCGATCGCGGGCGCCGCCGCCGACCGCGACTATGCACCGGAGTATCCGGGCATCAGCGAATCGAACAGCCTGCGCGATTGGGACCCGCCCTTCCCGCTCGATCTGCACCGCGTGCGTCCGGCCGACGAGCAGTATTGGAAGCAGTACCGCACCACTCCGAAGGCGTTCATCGCGCTGGCGCGAGGCCAGCAGCTTTGGGGCACGCGCTTCGGCAAGCTGACGTCGATCCGCATCTCGCCGCCGTCGCCCGCTTTTGCCGGCGCCCTGCGCGCTGCAATAGACCCCGCCCAAATGGGCCTCGCCGTCATCCCGGTGAAAGCCCGCAGCCTCGCGGCTTCCGAAGGCGCGACCGATTTCGGCGAGTACTTCGTCTACTTCAGCTTCTTCCTGATGGTCTCCGCGCTGCTGCTGACCGGGCTCTTCTTCAAGCTGGGCATCGAGCAGCGCTTGCGCGAGATCGGCGTACTTCGCGCGCTGGGCTTTTCCATCGCGCGCATCCGCGCGGTGTTTCTGCTGGAAGGTGCGGTGCTCGCAGCGGCCGGCTCCCTGCTGGGATTGGCGGGCGCGCTGGCATATGGAGAGATCATGGTGCTGGGCCTGCGCACCTGGTGGATCGGCGCAGTCGGCACGCGCCTGATCGCGCTGCACCCCTCGATCGCTTCGCTGGCCACGGGCGCGCTGGCCGGAATCGTCACGGGCCTGGGTACCATTGCCTGGACGCTGCGCAGGCTGGAGCCGGTCACACCGCGCGGCCTGCTGGCAGGCGAACAAAAGCGCCGCTCCGCGAAGCGCCCGCTGCTGATCGGAATCGCAGCCGCCGCCCTGGCATTCGCACTAATCGCCGCCGCCCTTACAGGCGCGCTGGACGAGACCGCCGGATTCTTCGGAGCCGGCACGCTGCTGCTCATTGCAGCCCTCACTTTACAATCGGCGGCTCTCAATCGGCGTTCATCGGCGTTCATCGGCGGCTTAATCACTCTGGCCTTCCGGAGCGCGACATACCGGCCCGGCCGCAGCATGCTATGCATCGCGCAGATCGCCTGCGCCACGTTCCTGATCGTCTCTGTGGACGCTTTCCGCCAGGCCGGCGATTCGGCTGGCACCGGCGGATACCCGCTGATGGCTGAGTCCGTGCTGCCGATCGTGCACGACCCCAATACAGCCGCGGGCCGCGAAGCCCTCAATATCCCGTCGCTCCAAGGGGTCCAATTCGTGCCGTTCCGCCTGCGGCCCGGCGACGATGTCAGTTGTCTGAACCTCTACCAGCCGCACAATCCGCGCATCCTGGGGGCTCCGGCCGCGTTTCTGCACAGTGCGCACTTTGCGTTTCAGGATTCCACGCCGCGCGCGGCGAATCCCTGGCTGTTGCTCGAATCCCAGCCTGCTGGCGGCGCGGTCCCCGCCATCGCCGATGCCAACTCCATGACGTACGTGCTGCACCTGAAGCTGGGCCAGGATTTCATGCTGAACCAGACCCGCTTCCGCATCGTCGCAGCTCTGCAGGACAGCCTGTTCCAAAGCGAACTGCTGATCTCGGAGAAGAATTTCTTGCGCCTGTTCCCCGACGAGGAAGGCTATCGCTTCTTCCTCCTGGACGTCTCACCCCAAAGAGCGCAGGAGCTGACCGGAACGTTAGAGGAAGCCTTATCCGATTACGGATTCGACATACAATCCACCCAATCGCGTCTGGCCGGCTTTCACAAAGTGGAGAATACGTACCTCTCGACATTCCGCAGCCTGGGCGCGTTGGGCCTGGTGTTAGGTACGGTGGGCCTCGCCGCCATCCTGCTGCGCAACGTGCTGGAACGCCGCCGCGAACTGGCGCTGCTGCGCGCCGTCGGGTATCGGCCGTCGCACCTGGCTGCGATCGTCCTGGCGGAGAATCTGCTGCTGCTGTTGCTTGGCTTGGCCACCGGCACGGTTTGCGCGCTGCTGGCGATTGCCCCGGCGGTTTTGGTGCGCGGCGGCCGACTGCCCGTCGTGTCCTTGGGCTTCCTGCTGGCGGCGGTGTTGGTCACAGGCGTTGGCGCATCGCTGGCCGCTACACGCGCAGCTTGGCGATCGCCGCTGCTCGAAGCCCTTCGATCGGAGTAACCTGAATCATGCATCGCCGTTTTGCAATTTGCCTCGCTGGTCTGCTGGCAGTCGCCTGGGCCATGGCTTGGGCCGAAGCTTGGGCCGAAGATTGGCCGCAGTGGCGCGGATTGCACCGCGACGGTGTCGCCGCCGGCTTCACCGAGCCCAAAGCGTGGCCGGAAAAGCTCACCCTTAAATGGAAAGTCGCGGTGGGCGAAGGGCACGCATCGCCCGTAGTGGCCGAGGGCCGGATCTATGTCCATACCCGTCAGGGCGATCGCGAAGTGGTCTCCGCGCTGCGCCCGGAAAACGGGCAGGCCGTCTGGCAGGAAGGCTACGCCGCACCGTATACGGTGAATCCCGCGGCAGCCAGCCACGGCAAAGGTGTGAAGTCGACTCCCGTGGTCGAGGATGGCCGCATCTTCACCTTCGGTATCGGCGGTACCCTCTCCTGCTTCGATGCCAAAACCGGTAAGCCGCAATGGCGCAAGGAATTCGGCTCGCCGGATTTCGGGGTAGCCACCTCGCCGGTGGTGGATCGCGGACTGGTGATCGTGCATGTGGGCGGCAACACGCAGGGCGCGCTGACCGCTTTCGACGCAGCCACCGGCGCCGAAAAGTGGAGCTGGAAAGGCGACGGACCGGGGTATGCATCGCCCATCGTCGTGGAGATCGCGGGCACCCGCCAGGTGGTGACGCAGAGCCGCGATAATATCGTCGGAGTTTCGGCCGCTACCGGCGCCTTGCTCTGGCAGATTCCGTTCAAAACGATGTACGCGCAAAACATCGTAACGCCGGTTTTGTTTCGCGACACTCTGATCTTGGGGGGCATCGGCAATCCGGTGATGAGCGTCAAGCCCCTCAAACACGGCGCGGAGTGGACCACCGAGACCCTCTGGCGGAACAAGGATTTTTCCATGTACATGAGCTCGCCGGTGGTGAGCGCCGACCTGCTGTTCGGCTTCTCGTGGCTCAAACATGGCCAGTTCTTCTGCCTGAATCCGAGCGATGGCACGACCCTGTGGGTATCGGATGGGCGGCAGGCGGACAACGCGGCCATCGTGGCGGCCGGCTCCGTTTGGCTGGTGCTTACGCCGGACGCCAACCTGATCGTGGCCAAGCAAAGCGACAAGGCCTTCGAACCACTGCGCAAGTATTCGGTAGCCGACAGTCCCACCTGGGCGCATCCGGTGCTCGTGGGCCACGGTATCCTGATCAAAGACGCCACCAACCTGGCGCTATGGGATCCGTCATGAAGCGCCGGTTTATATTCTGCGCGCCCTTGTTCGCCGCGCTGCTGGCCTGCGCGGCTGTCCGCGCCGGGTCGCTCGAATGGCCGCAGTTCGCCGGCCCGCACCGCAACTTCACATCCGATGCCAAAGGCCTGGCCAACTCCTGGCCGGCCTCTGGGCCGAAGAAGCTCTGGAGCCGCGATTTGGGCGAAGGCTATTCCGGCATCTCCGTGGATGGTGCGGTGCTCTACACCATGTACCGGCGCGGTTCCGACGAGGTCACGCTGGCTGCCGGCGCGGCCACGGGCAAGACCATCTGGGAATACACGGAGAACGCGTCTTTCCGCAGCGGCATGGCCATGGAGAATGGTGCGGGCCCGCACGCCACGCCGCTGGTCACCGCCAACGCGGTGTACGCCGTGGGCATCCTGGCGCACCTGGTCTGCCTGGACAAGAAGACCGGGCACGTGGTTTGGTCACACGATCTTTGGCGCGAATTCGACGGCACGCGCATGGACCGCGGATATTCGGTCAGCCCCATCGCCTGGAAGGACACCATCATCATGAAGGTGGGCGGCGCGGGCCACGCGCTGATGGCTTTCAACCAGAAGGACGGCAAGGTGGTCTGGCAGAAACAGGATTTCGCAAACTCGCCGTCTTCGCCCATCCTGATTCAGGTGGATGGCCAGGACCAGTTGGTCGCGGTGATGGGCGATGAAATCGTGGGAATCAACCCCGACTCGGGCGACCTGCTGTGGAAGCACCCGCACACGACCAGTTGGGGTCTGAACATCGCCCTGCCGTTGTGGGGCGAAGACAATACGCTGTTCGTTTCCTCGGCTTACAACGGCGGCTGCGCGGCGCTCGAACTGCACGTGGTCAATGGCAAAACGCAGGTGAAGGAACTCTGGAACACCAACCGCATGCGGGTTCACATCGGGAACCTGCTGCGGGTCGGCGACACCCTGTATGGATCGAGCGGCGACTTCGGACCGGCGCCGCTGACCGCGCTGGACGCGAAGACGGGCAAGGTGCTGTGGCAGGACCGTTCGTTTCCGAAGGCCACGTTCTTATATGCCGATGGCAAGCTGATCGCGGTGGACGAAGACGGCAATCTGTCGCTGGCCACCGTTTCGCCCACCGGGTTGAAGGTGCTGTCGCGCGCGGAATTGCTGCGGAGCAATGCCTGGACCGCGCCGGCATTGGTCGGGACCGTGCTATATGTGCGCGATCGGCATAACTTGATGGCGCTGGATCTGAGATAGATGGGTGCGTCTGCTGAAGAACGCGACGGCACTTCTGGGAGCCGCCCGGAAGCCCACTGCGAATCCGGCCGCGGCGCACAATACGGTCGCCATCCAAAGGTGAGAACGGAGTAGCCTCATTTCAAGCCTCCACCAAGGCGCCGGCCTGCGCACTTTCAGTGACCTGCGTCGCATCGGCGGCTGCCAGCAACACACTACCCGCCCAGGCGTTCTCCGCAGCCTGGCGTGCGTCGCGCGCCCCTACCAGCGCGTGCGTGAGGCCCGACTGCGCCAGAGTCCAGGCGATCGCCAATTGGCCGTCCGTGAAGCTGTACTTCCGGGCCACCGGCTGAAGGCGGTCGAACATCTCCCTCACGCGAATGCGCGACTCGCGGCTGAACATCGGGTTGTGGCGGCGCAAGTCGTCCTCCGGAAAGATGCGATCCGGATCGACTCTGCCGGTCAGAAGCCCGTTGGCCAGCGGCGAGTACGCCAGCACCGCCATGCCGTTCCGCGCGCAATAGGGCAGGTACTCGCGTTCCAGTTCGCGGTGCAGCAGGCTGTACTGTTCCTGCGCGGCGTCCACCGGCCCTACGGAACGGTATTGCCGCAACTGCTCGATGGTGCAGTTGGAGACTCCGATCGCGCGAATCTTGCCCTCCCGCTTCAAGTCGAGCAGCGTGCCCATGGTTTCTTCGATGGGCGTGGTGGAATCCTGCCAGTGCGTCTGGTACAGATCGATGTAATCCGTTTCCAGACGCCGCAGGCTGAATTCGACTTCGTACCGGATGGACTGCGCGCCCAGGTAACGGTGAATGCGGGTGCCATTCTGATCGACGAAGAAAGTGCCTTTCGCGGTGTGCCAGACTAAGCCGCATTTGGTAGCGAGAATCACTTTGTCGCGGCGTCCGCGAATCGCCTCGCCCACGATGCGCTCGGAGAGACCGAGCCCGTAGGCGGGCGCCGTGTCGATGAAGTTGACGCCGGCATCGAGTGAAGCTTGAATGGAGCGGACCGACGTCTGCACATCGGTGCCTCCCCACATCCATCCGCCGATGGCCCAAGTGCCGTGCGCCACCACGGAAGCTGTAATTCCAGATTGTCCAAGAGGTCTGTATAGCATGCCTATGCAAATGCAATCCGCCGGCCATCAAGATGCCTGTTGCAGAAGTACGACTTACGGTCGGAGTGGGACGCGCGTCACGAAACACGCCGGCGAGGCTAATCACGAATTCACGAGATGCCGCGAGGCGTTGCTGGATCATGGCTGCATCATGGCTGGAGGATGGCTGCATCATGGCTGGAGAATCGTCTTCAGGCGGGGCTGGACGCGGATATCGGCGAGGCTGTGAGCGTCCCATCCCCCGCCGAGCGCTTTTACCAACATGACCGAAGCCACCAGTTGGCCGCCTTGAATCTGCGCGGCCTCGCGTTGATTGGAAAGGAGGCTTTGCTGAGCGGTGACCACGTCAAGGTAAGTGACCAACCCGCCTGTATATCGGTTCAAGGCGATATTCAGCGCGCGCTGCGAGTCGGCGACGGCTGCGTCCTGAGACTTCGCCGCGGTGGCAAATACTTCGAGGCCGGCCAGCGCATCCTCGACTTCCTGAAACGCGACCAGCACGGTCTGGCGGTACTGCGCCACAGAGTCCTGGTAACCCGCGTTCGCGAAGTCCACCCCGGCGCGGATCTTGCCACCGGAAAACAACGGCTGCGCCAGCGTCGCGCCGACCGCCCACAGTGAGCTGGGCAGCGAGATCAGGCTGGCGATGCCGGTGCTCTCGAATCCGGCGCTGGCCGCCAGTTGCAAGCTTGGATAGTAGGCCGACCGGGCGACGCCGATCTGGGCGTTAGCCGCGGCCATCAGGCGCTCCTGCCGCGCAATGTCGGGACGGCGTTCCAGCACGTCGGACGGCACGCCCGTGGGGACCACGGGAAGATTCCTTTCGAGCGAGCCAACCGCCACCCGGAAATCCGGGGCGGGCGCGCCGCACAACACCGCCAGCGCGTGCTCGTAGTTTGCGCGCAGCTGCCGCTCGAGAATGGCTTGCGTGCGAGTGGCTTCGAGCAATGCCTGCTCCTGGGCCAGGTCGAGACCGGAGGCGATGCCGCCATCGTGGCGGTTCTGGACCAGCGCCGTGGCCTTCTCCATTGCGGCCACCGTATCGTCCAGAATGCGGATCTCCGCATCCACCTCGCAGAGCGAGAAGAAGTCGGCGGCGGTCTCCGCGGTCAGCACCAGCTTTACGTTTTCGAGATTCGCGCCGGCGGCTTGATACGACGCATTGGCGGCCTCCACGCTGCGCCTCGTCTGTCCGAAAAGATCCGGCTCGTAACTCAGTACGAACGGCAGGTTCCACGCGTTTTGGGTGACCGCCCCATCCACCACTCCGCCCAGAGACGGGCGGTTCGCCGACAGCCGAAACCTTTGGAACGAAGGCGACACGCCGGCCTGCGGATAGAAGTTGCTGATGGCCACCGAAGCCAGCGCGCGCGCCTGCTGCAGCCGGGCGGTCGCCGAAACCAAGTCCTGATTCGCCGCCAGTACCCGGGTCTCCAGGCGATCCAGGTCGGCATCGTGGAAGATCCCCCACCAGGCTCCTTTGGGAATCTGATCTCTTGGATCGCTCTGCCGCCACGGCCCTTCCGTGTGCCATGCCGCAGGTTGCGGCGCAGGGGGCGTGTGGTAGTCCGGCCCCACGGGATGGCAGGCCGCCAGCATAGCCAGTGCGGCCAGCAGGGCAATGCCGCCGAGAGGGATCGCGATGGGAAGAAGGGGCGGGTCTGGAGACCCGCCGCAGGCGTGGACGCCTGCCCCACTCACGCCTGCCTTACTCACGCCTGCCCCACTCACGGGCCTCATGGGACCACCCGCACGGCCTGGCCGTTCTCCAGCGCGTCGGGAGGATTCTGCACCACGCGATCGTTTGCCCGGACACCCTGCAGGATTTCAAGACTGGTTCCGAAATCGCGCCCAATTAGGATATGCCGCATCTGCACCCGGTTGTCCGGCCCCACCACGGCGACGCTCGGCCCTTCCGATCGGAACAACATGGCGCTTGATGGCACCGACAGCCGGCTGCCGTTCACCGGCACGTCAAAGTGGACCTGCGCGTAAGCGCCCGGCAGAAGGCGGCCGGCCTTGTTCGGCACATCCACCTCGGTGAGCAGCGTGCGTGTGTTCTGGTCGATGGCATTGGCCGTCCGCACCACGGTCCCCGAGAAGCGGGACGCCGGAAACTCGGCCAGCGCGATCCAGGCCCGCATGCCCGCGCGTATGGATGGGGCATCGGACTCCGGAATACTCACATACACGCGCAACGGATCGATCAACGCGAGATTGAACAGCTCTTTGCCCGATCCGCCGTTGCCCGCGTTGACCAGCGCCCCGATGTCCACGTTGCGCCGCGTGAGCACACCCGCAAAAGGAGCGTAAACGTGTTTGAACGATTCGAGCTGCTGCAGCCGCCGGACATTGGCATCCGCGGCAGCCAGGTTCGCCTGTGCCTGCGCGTAGTCGCTGGTCCGCTGGTCCAGCTCCTGTTGCGAGACCGAGTCGGTGCGGCGCAACTCGCGCCAACGGTCCGCGCTGGTGCGCGCCAGGCCTTCCGCCGCGACCATCTGCTGGCGCGCGGCTTGCGCCTGGGAGAGTTCCTGGTCCACTTCGGGCGTATCCAGGTCGGCCAGGAGCTCGCCCTTCTGGACCGCCGCGCCGATGTCTTTGTACCAGTGCAGCAGGTAGCCATTGGTGCGTGCGTAGATGGGCGATTCCGTGTAGGCCTGCACGCTGCCGGGCAGTTCCAGCTCGTTCGATCGCGGTTCGGGCTGCGGATAGCCGGCCGAAACCGTGGTCACCGCCAGCCGCGCGGTCTCCGAAGACAGTGCCACCTGCTCCTTCGCCCGCGCTTTGATGCTGAGCGCGCCGGCGGCGAACAGGCCCACCACGGCCACCAGCGCAGCCACCATCCAGCCTCTGGCTGTAGGCGCCGGCTTGTTCGCAATTTCGGGTTGCGGTTCGACTAGCGGTAGTTCTTGGGCAGACATATTTGTACTCTCAATTTCACTTCAGTTAAGACGATTTTGCTTCTCTGGCGCCGTGGATCAAACCGAAAACAGTGGGAACGAAGAACAGAGTGGCCACGGTAGCGAACAGCAGCCCGCCGATGACCGCCCGCCCCAGCGGGGCGTTCTGTTCTCCGCCTTCACCTAACCCCATCGCCATGGGCGCCATGCCGATAATCATCGCCAGCGCGGTCATCAAGACGGGCCGCATGCGCGTATGCCCGGCGGCCTCGGCCGCTTCCCGAGCCGGCATGCCTTCGTCAATCCGTTCCCGGGCGAAGGAAACCATCAGGATGCTGTTGGCGGTGGCCACGCCTACGCACATGATCGCGCCGGTCAGCGACGGTACATTCAAAGTGGTGTGCGTCAGCAACAGCGCCCAGGTGATTCCGGCGAGCGCGCCGGGCAGCGCGGTGATGATGATGAAGGGGTCCAGCCACGATTGGAAATTCACCACGATCAGGAGGTAGGCGAGCACGATAGCCATCGCCACCCCCGCGCCCAGCCCGATGAACGACTGCGACATCGTGGATACCTGGCCGGTGATGGTGAGATGGCTGCCCCGCGGGAGATGCTTCTCGAATGGCTGGATCACGCGGCGGACATCCCGCGCCACGCCGCCCAAGTCGCGGCCCTGCACGGAGGCGTATACGTCCACCAGCGGCTGCACGTTGTAGTGCGAGATGACGGCGGCCTGGCTCACATGGTGGAACGTCGCCAGGTTGCCCAGAATCTGCGGCTGCGGCGAAGCCGGCGTGCGGATGGGCGTTTCCAGCAGCGCCTTCACCGAATCCACCCGGTACTGCGGCGTCTGGACGGCCACGTTGTAGCTGATCCCATTCTTCGGATTGAGCCAGAACGCAGGTGAGGTCTGAAAGCTGGAACTGAGGGAGACCAGCAGGTTATCCGCGACGTCGCGCTGGCTCAATCCCACCGATTGCGCGAGGGTCCGATCCACATCCAGGTGCAGCGTGGGATCGTCGTAGGCCTGCTGCACGTGCACATCAACGGCTCCCGGGATGGCGCGAATCCGGTTGGCCAGTTGCCGCGCCACGTTGTAATTGCCCAGTTGGTCGCTTCCGGCGATCTGTACGTCGATCGGCGCGGGCACGCCGAAGTTGAGAATCTGGGTGACGATGTCGGCCGGCTGGAAGAAGAACTGCGTGGACGGGAAGCGCCGCGGCAATTCTTCCCGCAACAGTTTTACGTACTGGGGAGTCGGCCGGTGACCCTCCTTGAGCGAGACCAGGATCTCCGCGTCCGGCGTGCCGATCGTGCCGGCATTGCTGTAGGAAAGATTGATGCCGCTGTAGGGCAGGCCGATGTTGTCGAGCACGGTGTCGAGTTCCCCGGCCGGAATCATGGTGCGGATGGTATTCTCGATCTGGTCGGTAAGGCGCGCGGTCTCTTCGATGCGCAGGCCGGTGCGGGCGCGGACGTGCAGGCGCATCAACCCGGCGTCCACTTGCGGAAACAAGTCCTGGCCCAGCACGAAAACGAAGCCCAGGGATGCCAGACACAGCGCCAGGAAGGCCGCCACGAACCAGCCTCCGCCGCGCATGCAAGCTTCGAGCGCATTCCGGTAGCTGTCGCGCAACCGATCGAAGGCACTCTCGAAGCGTTGATGGAAGCGCCCAAAAACGCCCGGCTGCGCTTGCAGATTATGATTGCGCAGCAGGTACATCACCATGGTCGGCACCAGCGTGCGCGACAGCAGATAGGAAGCCAGCATGGCGAAGATGACGGCTTCCGCCAGCGGCACGAACAGGAAACGCGTAACCCCGCTGAGGAAAAACATGGGCACGAAAACGATGCAGATGCAGAGCGTGGAAACGAAGGCCGGCACGGCAATCTCCTGCGCGCCGTGCAGAATGGCCTCGCGCAGATCTTTGCCGAGCAGGCGGTTGCGCTCGATGTTTTCGATCTCCACGGTGGCATCGTCCACCAGGATGCCCACCGCCAGCGCCAGCCCGCCCAGCGTCATCAGATTCATGGTTTCGCCCAGAGCGCTGAGGCAAATCACCGAAACCAGGATGGCCAGCGGGATCGAAATGGCGATGATCAGTGTGCTGCGCCAGTTGCCCAGGAAAATCAGGATCATGGCGGCCGTGAGGCAGGCCGCGGTGAGCGCTTCGCGGAGGACGCCTTGCACCGCCGCGCGCACGAAGATGGACTGGTCGAACAACGGCGTAATTTTGAGCTCCGCAGGCAATGCCGACGCCATCGTCCGCAGCGCGGTCCGCACATCGTTTACGATCGTTAGCGTGGACGCCGAGCCGGTCTTGTACACGCTGAGCAGCGCGCTGCGGTGGCCATCCTGCCGCACCACGTTGGTCTGCGGCGAGAAGCCATCACGCACGTGCGCCACGTCGCGGATGTAGATGGTCGCGCCGTTGACGGTCTTCACCGGCAGATCGTTCAACTCGTTGATGGTTTGGGTACTGCCATTCATTTCCACCTGATATTCCAGCGGTCCTAGTTTGGCCGTGCCGGATGGCAGAATCAGGTTCTGCGCATTGACAGCGTTCACCACATCGTTGGGCGACAGACCCTTGGCCTGCATGGCCGGCGAATCGATATCGATCGAAACCAGCCGCTGCTTGCCGCCGTACGGCCAGGGAACCGACGCGCCCTGCACGGTGGCCAACTGGGTCCGAATGGTGTTGGCGCCCAGATCGAATAACTGTTGCTCGCTGAGCCGAGTGCTGCTGAGGCCGATCTGCAACACCGGCACGGTCGACGCGCTATAGCTCAGAATCAGCGGCGGCGTGGTACCCGGCGGGAGCTGGCGAATCTGCGTCTGGCAGATCGAGGTGACCTGCGCCAGCGCCGTTGCAATGGTGACGTTCGGCCGGAAAAACAGTTTGATGACGCCGATTCCGTTGTAGGATTGCGACTCCAGATGCTCGATATCGTTGACCGTGGTGGTGATGGTGCGCTCGGTAATGGTGACGATGCGATCCGACATCTGCTGCGGAGCGAACCCGTCGTAATTCCAGATCACGCTGACGACCGGTATCCCGATGTTGGGGAAAATATCCGTAGGGGTGCGCAGGATCACCAAGGGGCTGAGCAGCAGGACGAGCAGCGCCAGCACCACGAAGGTATATGGGCGATTGAGAGCGACTCTTACAATCCACATAGCAGCATCCCTTGGCAGCGATGAATGCAACCGGAGGGCCGATAGGCGCCGCTCACATCCTGTTGAATTGGCGAGCGCCCTGCCGCATACGGCTCCGTGTGCCGACCGGTTTCGGCCACGAATTCACGAGATCTCACGAGTCACCCGCGGCGGCCGAACGGAACTTGAATTTGTCGATCTTCAGGGCGCGGATCTTGGATTCGAGCGTGGACGCCGGGATGCGCAGACGCGCCGCAGCGCCGTGCGGTCCAGCTATGCGGCCGTTGGTCGCGGCGAGGGCCGCCTCGATGGATTCCTTTTCGTTCTGCCGCAGAACGTCCCCCTGCGAGGGTATTTGGCGCGGCCCGGCGGTCTGCAGCACGCCGGCGTCGATGCGCAGCGTGCCGCCTTCCGCCAGGATGACGCTGCGCTCGATGACATTCTGCAATTCACGGATATTTCCGGGCCAGTGATAGGCCTGCAGCAGCTCCATCGTCTGCCGGTCCACACGGCTGACCTTGCGGCCCAGGCGCTCCGCGAAACGCGCCACGAAGTATTCCACCAGGGCCGGGACGTCGTCGCTGCGATCCCGCAGCGGCGGCACCACCAGCGGAAAAATGTTGAGCCGGTAGTACAAGTCTCCACGGAATTCCCGCTGCTCCACCATGGCCGGCAGATTGCGGCTGGTAGCCGCCACCAGCCGCACATTCACTTTGATGGTTTGGGTGCTGCCCAGGCGCTCGAACTCCTGCTCCTGCAAAACGCGCAATAGCTTGGGCTGCAGCTCCGGCGGAATGTCTCCCACTTCGTCCAGAAACAGAGTGCCCTGGTGGGCTACCTCGAATCGCCCGGTGCGGCGCGCGATGGCGCCGGTGAACGCGCCTTTCTCGTGGCCGAACAATTCGCTTTCGAGCAGCCCCAGTGGAATGGCGGCGCAATTCACTTTCACGAAAGTGTGATCGCGGCGCGCGCTCACATTGTGGATGGCACGCGCGATGAGCTCCTTGCCGGTGCCGGTCTCGCCCAGAATCAAAACGGTCGAATCGGTGGGCGCCACGATGGAGACCTGCTTCAGAACGTTTTTGAGCGCGGCGCTCGAGCCGACAATTTCCTCGAAGTTCTGGCCGCTGCGGATCTCCTCGTTCAGATAGACGCGCTCCTCAGCCAGCCGCTGTCTGGATTCCGCTACCTGATGGTAGTCGAGCGCATTATCCGCGGCCAGCGCCACCTGGCTGGCCACTTGCCGCAGAAAGTCGACATCGTCCTGGGTGAACGCACGCTCCGGAAAGCGGCCGACATTCAGGGTGCCGAGCAGCCGATCGCGGGCGACGAGCGGCAGGAAACAGGCCGACTTCAGTCCCAAAGCGAGCGTGGGATTGATCTTCGGATCGAAACGCGACAGCTCTTCCGCATCCAGCGCCAGGGCTTTGCCCGTTTCGAGAACTATGCCGGCGGGCGTGCCTACGCGCGGCACCACGAGTTCCTCGGCCATTGGTTCGGGCAACGCGGAAAAGTCCCGCGCATAAATCCGCAGCCGCTGGCCGTCGGGCTCCGGCAGGATCACGCTGGTGTAATCGCAGCGCATCACCCGCCGCACGTTGGAAGAGACGGCGCGCAACAGTTCCCGCAAGTCCAGGTTCGGCGCCAGCGTATTGTTCAGGTCCAGCAGCAGCCGGAGGCGGTCGCGTTCCTCGGCCAATGCGGCCTGCAGTTCGCCAGCCTCCTCATGCGCCAGAACGCTGTCCACCGCCACGGCCATTTGGCGGGCCACTTGTCCCAGAAACTCGACGTCCGCAGCGGAATAGTTGTGCAACTGGGCATAGCCGAAACCCACCGCGCCCAAACGCCGGTGCGCCGTGGTCAGCGGCAGGATGCAGCACGACCGGATGCCGTTGTCCCGCAACAACTGAAAAGCCTTGCCATAGCGCTGGTCGTCGGCGAGATTGAAAACCACCAGCGGCGTCTGGGTGCTCCACACCAGCGCGCTGGGCGATTCCTCCATGGGCCTTTCGAGCGGCCACTCATTTTCCTCGCCGGACTCCCGGGCGGGGCCTTCGAGCAGATGCAGCCGCATGCGGTTGCGGGCGGGATCGTGCAGCACCAGCCACAGTGAATCGAAACTGACCACACGCGGCAGGCGGTCCACCAGATCCCGAAACAGCATGGTGAGATCGCGGTGCGAGGCCACCGACTGCGACACCTCCAGCAGAGCCTGGTATTGGCGGGGAGCATCGGCCAGTACGCAGAGCGGGCCATCCATCCTATTGAGATTAGTACAGAAAGCCGGAAGTTGCAGGAAGCTTTCAGCGAACAGCCTTCCCCAATCGCACCCTGCTACATTTAGGCACGGAGGCAACCATAGATGCAGTCTCCCGTCTTCATAACCTTTCCGTGCGCGATTGCTTTGTGGGCGGCGGCGGCCGCGGCGCAATCCACTACGGTGAATGTGCAGGTCGGCAACGAAACGAACACCTCGGTTGGGGTGAACGGCCGCCTGCAGCTAGCCATGTCCACGTCGTTTCAACTGGCCAGCTATAACGAGCAATTCTTCAGCGCCGCGCCGGACGCCGCCACGCAACTGACGGGTCTTTATCCGTGGCACACGCGGTCGCAGGTGGTTTCGGATGGCATCCCGCTCACGGCCCCGGACACATGGGATTTCACGGTGCTGAACACCATGCTGGCCCCGATCCAAAGCGCCGGCGACCACAGCCCCGAGTTCCAGATCGGCACGGCTCCAGCATTTCTGAGCGATGCGAACGGCGACATTCTTCCCGCCAGCATCCCGGCATTCGCGCAGATGAGCGCCAACTTGGTCCGCTATTACAACACCGGAGGATTCACCGACAACGGGCAGCACTATCAAAGCCCCACGCCTTACCCGGTAACCTGGTGGGGTATTTTCAACGAGCCGGACATCAACAACGTTACGGCGGCGGAGTACGTGACGCTTTACAACGCAGCAGTCCCTCCGATGGCCCAGGCGGACCCGTCTATCAAGTTCGTAGCGGTCGAACTTTCGGGATACGCCGAAACCTACCTGCCAACCTTCGTGGCCGGAGTCACCGCTCCGGTGGATGTAGTGGCCAAGCATTTCTACTCCACCTGCGACCAGACCACCTACGACCAGAGCCTGTTTGCGACGGTGCCCGGTTTCGCCTCCGAGGTCCAAACCATGTATGCCTTGATGGCGGTGAACCCGGTGCTAGCCAACGTGCCGGTTTGGATCACCGAGAACAATGTGAACGCCGACTACGACGCGGGCAACGGGATCAGCGCCTGCAACGCGCCTAAGATGTTTGTGCTGGATCTGCGGGGCAGCAGTCCTTTCTTCGCCGCCTGGCGTTCGCTGGTATTCGAGCAACTGGGCGAAGCGGGGGCGCAAGCCCTGTACCACTGGAGTTTCGGCGCCGACCAGCAATTCGGCGAGATCGGCAGCCCTTCGGGGAATCCGCCTTACGGGCAACAACTGAGCTACTGGGTGGATTATTATCTGGCGCACTGGCTTCCCTCGCCGCCCGGCCAGGATATCCTGCAGACGACCACGACAGGCTGCTGTGCACCGGACACAGCGACTGGTTGGGCGGGCAGCGGCGGATTTCTATTCGATACCCAGACGATGGCGGCGCGCAACGTGGATGGGTCGGTGGTGATTCTGATGTCCAACTACGCCCTGCAGCCTGTTGTGGCGACCTCCGCCAACGGCAATAGCACGATCAACTTCCAAAACAACGGCCCCGGCGCGCCGCGCACCTTCGCGCTGGATCTTTCGGCGTTGGGAAGCTTCACGTCGGCCACGCTGGTGACGCTGGATGCTTCCACGGCGCTGCCCGGCGGGCCCGTGCCCCAAACGCTCACGCCAGCGGCGCAGATGCAGGTGACGCTGCCCGGCTATGGCGCGGCGCTGTTGCGCCTGTCCAACGCGCAGCCCAACCTGCCGGTGGCGGGCGTGACCAATGCCGCAAGCTTCGCTGCCGGCGCAGTGGCTCCGGGGGAGATCGTGTCGCTGTTCGGAAACGCGCTTGGTCCGGCCGCCGGCGCCGGACTTCAGCTCACCAATCCGGTGCTGGTAGCGAATGCAGTGGCCGGCGTGCATGTCCTGTTTGACGGCGTGCCCGCCCCCATCACCTACGCCTCGGCCAGCCAGGTAAATGCGGTGGTACCCTACGCGGTAGCCGGCCAATCCACTACCACGCTGCAGGTGGAATATCTGGGCGCCGTTTCCGCGCCGGTATCCGTGCCGGTGGCCGCCGCGGCGCCCGGCCTTTTCACGGTCAACGCTTCGGGAACGGGGGCAGGCGCGATTCTGAATAATATCGACTATAGCCTGAACTCCGCCGCGAATCCCGTCTCACGCGGCGGCTATGTGGATATCTACCTGACTGGCGCGGGCGCGACTACGCCTGCCAGTTTGGATGGCTTGCTGGCCGCCGCTCCGTATCCGTTGGTGAATGCACCAGTCTCGGTCGCTATGGGAGGGGTGCCGTGTCCAAGCGTGGCGTACGCGGGGGCCGCGCCGAATCTGATCTCGGGCTTAACCCAGATTACCGTGCAGGTACCGGACGGTGTCGCGCCCGGCGCCACCGTGCCGCTGGCGGTTAGCATTGGAGGCGTGAGCGTGCAGACCGGAGTTACTGTGGCGGTGCAGTAAAGGGCGGACAAGCGGGCGGGGCGGCCTGAGAGGCCGCCGCAGGCTGGGAGCCTGCCCCACTATGCTTTGGTTTTCGGCGGCACGAAATCCGGCGGCAGAGCGGCGCCTTCGCCGAAGAAGTAGTCGTCCATTTGCTTGATCAGGAACTCCTGGGCTTCCTGGGTCCCCAGGTTGAGGCGGTACTCGTTCATGAGCATTTTCATGTGCTCCACCCACATCTTCCAGGCTTCCTTAGAGACGTTCTCGTAGATCTTCTGGCCCAGCGGGTGTCCCTCGAACGGAACTTCGTCCAGCCCCGGCAGCTCTCTTTGCAGCTTGACGCAGAACACCTTTCGCGCGCCGGACGGCCCTTCGCTACCGACCGGGTTCACCGGTCCGCTACTGCATCCCATTCGTATATCCTCGACCTCCAGGATACTACGGCCCATGTCCCAGCTCACGCGCCGTGAAGTTCCACTCGGAGATGACGCGGGTGTCGCGCTCATAACCCAGCACGCTGAGGGACGCCGTGGTGAGCGCAAAGAACCGGCCGGCATCGGGCGGCAACCCCAGCCAACAGGCGGTTAAGATACGCAGCAAGTGGCCATGGGCGAACAATGCCACATCGCCGCGCACTTTGGACGCGCGCTCGATGACGCGACTGGCGCGCGCGGCCACCTGCTGGATGGTCTCGCCTTGCGGAACCGGGGACGTCCAGATGGTCCAGTCCGGCACGGTTTCCTGGATCTGGGCGCTGGTGCGGCCTTCGTAAGCGCCGTAGTCCCATTCGCACAGATCGGGATCAAGCTGGGCTACGCCACCGTATCCGGCGAGCTCGCAGGTTCGGCGCGCGCGCTGCAGCGGGCTGGTCAGCACCAGGGCGAACGGCCTTCCCGCGAGGTAACGTCCGATATCCTCGGCGTGCCGCTCGCCATTGGCGGTGAGGGGAAGGTCGGTTCGTCCGGTGTGGGCTCCCGAGATGGTCCACGCCGTCTCGCCATGGCGAACGAGCCAGATTTCCGGATGGGAATTGTTCGAGGACATGATGGCATGATAAACCATACTCGATGGAGCGAAAATAGGGGGAACATGCCAATCGATCCGAATGCGGGCAAACCCGCGCAACCATCCATGCTGGCGAACATCCCCCGGCTGATCACGGCCTATTACACGGGCCGGCCGGACCCCGCGGTGCGCGCGCAGCGGGTAGCGTTCGGCACGTCCGGACACCGCGGATCGTCATTCGATCTGTCGTTCAACGAGGCCCACATTCTGGCCATTACGCAGGCCATCTGCCAGCACCGCAAGCAGGAAGGGATTAGCGGACCGCTGTTCCTGGCCATGGACACGCACGCGCTTTCGGACCCCGCCTGGGTGAGCGCGCTGGAGGTGCTGGCGGCCAACGGCGTGGACACCATGATCGACAGCGCGGGCGGCTATACGCCGACTCCGGCGCTGTCGCACGCCATCCTGACATACAATCGCGGGCGCAAGGACGGCCTGGCAGACGGCATCGTGATCACGCCTTCGCACAATCCTCCCGAAGACGGCGGCTTCAAATACAATCCGCCGAATGGGGGGCCGGCGGATACCGGCGCGACGCAATGGATCGAAGACCGCGCCAACAAGCATCTGGAGGACGGGCTGCGGCAGATCCTGCGCATGCCTTACGACGGCGCGCGGAAAGTCTCCACTACACACCGGCACGATTATGTTTCGGCATACGTGAACGACCTGGGCAACGTGGTGGATATGGAGGCCATCCGCGGCGCGAAGCTCAACGTGGCCGCGGACCCGCTGGGCGGGGCCGGAGTGGCGTACTGGGCACGCATCAGCGAGCGCTACGGCGTGCCGCTGACGGTGCTGAACGATACGGTAGACCCTACGTTCCGGTTCATGTGCATCGATTGGGACGGCAAGATCCGGATGGACTGCTCGTCGCCCTACGCCATGGCCGGACTGATCGCGCTGAAGGACCGCTTCGATGTGGCCTTCGCATGCGATACCGATCACGACCGGCACGGCGTGGTGACGCGCAGCGCGGGCCTGCTGAATCCGAACCATTACCTGGCGGTGGCGATTGAGTACCTGTTCCAGCACCGGCCGGGATGGCCGGCGGGGGCGGCGGTGGGCAAGACGCTGGTCTCGAGCAGCATGATCGACCGCGTGGCGGCCAGCCTGAAGCGGAAGCTGGTGGAAGTGCCGGTGGGATTCAAGTGGATGGTGGATGGGTTGGTGAGCGGCGCCTTCGGCTTCGGCGGCGAGGAGAGCGCGGGCGCATCGTTCCTGCGGCGCGACGGCACGGTGTGGACTACGGACAAGGATGGCATTATCATGGGGCTGCTGGCGGTCGAGACGCTGGCGCGCACGGGCCGCGATCCGGGCGAGCTATACGGCGAGCTGACGAAAAAATTCGGCGCGCCCGTTTATGAGCGCATCGATGCGCCGGCAACGCCGGAGCAGAAGGCGGTGCTGGCGAAGCTTTCGCCAGAGGAATTGCATGCCTCCGAATTCGCGGGGGAAAAGATCGTGGCAACGCTGACCACCGCGCCCGGGAACGGCGCGCCCATTGGCGGGCTGAAGGTGGTGACGGCGAATGGCTGGTTCGCGGCGCGGCCATCGGGCACGGAAAGCGTGTATAAGCTGTATGCGGAGAGCTTTCTGGGCGAGGAGCATTTGCGGAGGATACAGAAGGAAGCGCGCGAGCTGATTGCGCAAGCGTTTGCCGACGCGCGGTAGGGCGGGTCTGGAGACCCGCCGCAGGCGTGGACGCCTGCCCCACAAGGCATCACTGCAGCCGGCGCGCCAAGGCCCGCACCACCATCCGCAAACGGTCCGGCCAGGGCAGGCGGGCGAGATTGACCCGCACCACACCGTTAGTGAAGTAAGTCTTGCGCGAATAGTCGATGGCTACCTCCACGACGACGGGACGGTGCGCTTCCGTCAAGGCGCGCGCCTGCCGCAGGACCGAATCTATCTCCGCGTTTCTCGATAACATGAGATACTCGACGCCTACGGCGCGGCAAAATGCGGGTAAGTCGTAGTCCGGCAACTCACTGCAACTCTTGCGGCCCAGTGCGGTCTGTTGGAAC
The DNA here is from genome assembly GCA_035511215.1 of Bryobacteraceae bacterium. Taxonomy (GTDB): domain Bacteria; phylum Acidobacteriota; class Terriglobia; order Bryobacterales; family Bryobacteraceae; genus Bog-159. The sequence goes on from DATKFU010000354.1 coordinate 20,438, forward strand.
TGGGCGATCTGGGCTAGCTCGCGATCGCGCAACAGCAGCACCGTGATGGGCAACTGGAGCTGCGCCGCGGTCAACAATTCCAGGCCGGTCATCAGGAAGGCGCCGTCCCCTGCCAACGAAACTACAGGACGGCCGGGACATGCCAGCGCCGCTCCCAAAGCCGCCGGTACGGCGTAGCCCATGCAAGAGTAATCGATGGGGGCAAGGAAGGAGCGGGGCTGGTCGAGTCTCAGGCACTCGACGGCCAGGAAGGTACCGTTTCCGCTGTCGGTGGTATAAATCGCAGAGGGACCGACTAACTCCTGTACAGCTTTGAGTAACTGGGGCGGCGTAACCTTTTGGGCATCGGCCGGAGCGTCCCATCCGGACCACACCTTGGCATGGCCCGCACGGATGGATTCCCTGAGTTCCGGGTCGGCCCGACGCGCCGGAAGATTCTTCAGCAGCCGGGCGATGAATGGGGCGGCATCGGCAACCACGGGTAAGTCGGCGCGATAGTTCTTATCCAGCACGGAGGGATCGATATCCACGTGGACTAACTTGCCGGGTACTTCCATACCGTAGCTTCCGGTGCCTACCTCGGAAAAGCGGCAGCCGATAGCGAGTGTCAAGTCGCAATCGGCGGCGATCTTCCGCACAAACGGAGGCGCGGCGGCGCCGAATCCGCACCATAGCCAGAGGGGATGGCTCTCGGGAAAGATGCCCTTGCCCTCGAAGGTGGTGGCTACGGGAGCTTCGAGGCGCCCGGCCAGGGCGACGAGATCCGCGCCGGCGGCAGCGGCTCCCAGTCCCAAATACAGGAGCGGACGGCGGCTGGAGGAGAGCAGGCTGCGGGCCTGGTCGAGGTCGGCAGAGCGAAAAGCCGGCGCGGCGGCGGGCTCGTCCCGGTAGGCGTCCATGTCCCCGTCGTCCACATCATGACGGAAGATATAGTGCTCCGCGGGGACCTCCACGAACACCGGCCCGGCGGGCGCGGCGCGCGCAACGCGGCAAGCGCGGCGAATGGTGGCGTACAGATCAGCGCCGTTTTCGACCAGGAACTGCGCCTTGGTCACAGGACGCGCGATGGCCTGTTGATCGACGGCATGCAGTTGATAGGCCTTGCCGGTGTCGCGGCGGATGCCGCAGGCGAGCACGAGCATGGGGATGCCATCCAGATAGGCCTCGGCAATCCCAGACAGCGCGTGCGTGAGCCCGGCGCCGGGAACCACGTTGGCCGCGGCCAACATGCCGGAGGAGCGGGCAACGCCATCGGCCATGAAGGAAGCACTTTGCTCGTCGGTGACCAGGATGGGGCGAACCTTGGTGGAGCGGGCGAGCGAGTCATAAAGTTCGATGTTGTGCGTGCCTGGAATACCGAAGGTGAAGGGAATGCCTTCATCTTCGAGTGCGCGCACGACGATATCGGCGCCGGTCATTTTCATATTGGCCGCCCCAGGAGGGAGGGGAGATCGTCACGGATGCGCTGGGCCACGCGATCGGCCAGCGCCATGATGGTGACGTAGGGATTGATTTCGAGGGAATTGGGAAAGAGGCTGGCGTCGGCCACGAACAGCCAGGGCAGGCCGTGTACGCGGCCGTAGGAATCGGTGACGGAGTCGGCGGGGCCGACGCCCATGCCACAGCCGCCCTGCGGATGCGCGGCGGATACGGGAACCTTGCCAGGCTTGAATTCGGCGGCGGCGGCGATTTCAGGCAGGCGCGCGGCGTCGCGGGCTTCGATGGTGGTTTCCTGGGCGACGGGCATGTGGACGCGCACGGCGCCGGCCGCAAACAAGATTTGCGCTGCCGTAAAGGCGCCGGACATCAATCCAAAGATGGCTTTGGGCTGGAAGCGGTAGTGCACCACGGGCCGGCCGGCTCTGTCGATGGCGACGCGGTTGTAGTCGTCGGCTTCGTCGCAGGCCAGCACCAGGATCATCTGCAGGCGCGGGAAGGCCCGCATGAATGCGCTGTGCTGCGCGCCGAAACCGGCCATGCTCTTGGCGGTGATAAACGGAAAGTACATGCAGGTTTCCAGAACAAAATAGCCGCTTTCGGCGAACTGATCGAGATAGTAACTCTTGGGATGACCTACGAAGTTAGTGATGGGGCGGGCGTGCTCACCTACTATGATGAACGCGGGGTGAGTGGTGAAACCATGACCCAGCCGGGGCAGGCTTCGTCCCATTCCGGAGCGCAACAGCAGGGCGGGCGTGTTCACGGCGCCCGCGCAGAGCACGATTATTTGGGCTTCGATGTGGTAATCGCCCGGTTCCCACGGCGAGGGATCGCCCTTAGCGCCCGCGGGCTTAGCTGCGACGCGCGCGGCGAGCGCCTGGTGGCCGACCGTCAGCACCTGGCAGCGGGTGACCACCTCCACGCCGTTCTGTTCGGCGCGGGGCAACTGCACGCGGTCGGTGCCTTGTTTCGCCTGGTTGGGACAGCCCAGGTTGCAGAGGCTGGAGCCGCGGCAGCCCTTGATATTGACTGGAAACTGTTGCACTTCGTAACATAGCTTGCGGCAACCCGCGGCGAACAGCTTGTTATTCTCGTTGATAAGGGCGTCTTCTACGAGGTGCGCGTTGTTTTCGGCCATGAACTTGCGCGCGCGGCAGTCCAGGTCGGCATGCGTGAGGCCGGGGACATTCCAACCGCGGATGACGCGCTCGGGCGGCAGCATGGAAGTGCCGGTGTAGACCACGGTGGAACCGCCATAGGCGCAACCGAAAGCAATCGTCATGGCGCCATCGGCGGTGAGGAAGCCGCCGCCGTCTTCGTAGAGCGCGCCGGCCATCTCCAGTTCGCGGCCGGTGAACTCTTCGTCGCGCAGGCGGGGACCTTTTTCGAGGACGGCGATGCGGACGCCCTGGCGGCAGAGCGGCGAGAGTTCCTGGGCCACGGTACCGCCGCCCGCGCCGGAACCTACGATTACGATGTCGTATGTGAGGTTGCGGGCCGGCATAGGTCAGGTGTCGAGACGAGTCTCGACACGGCACGCAGGGGTGCGTGCGCCACATCCCTCCCACCCACGGGGACTGGCGGCGTAACCGATGGCTTGGGCGGCCTGCGGCCTGCCGTAATAGCCGGCCAGTACGATGGTGCGCAATCCCCAGAAGCCGACGCGCACCTTTTGGATGCGATCGTTTTGGAGATGTGCGAGGACACGCGCGCGGGCGGCGGGATTTAATCGCGTGAAGGGCCGGCCGCAGCGAAGAACTGGCAGCCACTGAATGGCGCGCAGGAAGAAGCGGAGTTGGCGCTTGAGGGATTCCGGACGGTCGCGCAGCAGTGCTTCGACGACCTGGTGGAGATCATGCCAGCCTTGGGCATCGAGAGCCGCGGCTTCCGGCACGATGGTCGAAACCACGGCGCGGAAGATGGCGGGGTCGGGGTTGAACGGCATCCCACCTCACGGTATCACGGCGTGGCAGGGGCGAAGCCTCGATTTTGGCGCGGTTTGGGATGAGGCGTGAGCCAGTTAGCAGCGAAGCGATCGCGGCGATGAGTTCCGGGACGGCTTGCAGGAGCGCGTATAGCATCAGGGCCATGACAGCGGCCCCGGAGAGTGCCGCGACGGGGGCGGTTCCGGCATTTGGGTTCGAATGGCAATTCATACTATCTGAAGGGGTTGCGACGGGTTCGGCGGGTGGATCCGGCGGCGGACCCGCCTGCGGTGCCATGTCCGGTACTTGGGGGGATGGATCCGAGGGGCTGGCGGTAGTGCGCGCGGCTTGACAGATTTTCAACTGACGGATGCAGCGATCGATGGAATGCTCGATGCTGGTTTCATAGCGGGCGAGCCTGGCGAGGGAGTTGGGGCCTTCGCAATCCACGTTGAAGGCGCGGGCCAGGAGGTCTCCCGGGACGGGCGTGGCGGGCGGGGCCGGCGTCGGATCGCTGTATTTCTCGGCGCTGCTTTTCTGGTACTCGTAGTGCTTCCAGCGGGCTTCGTCCTTTTGGAAGACTTCATGAAAGCGGTCACGGTAGATGCCGGCTTCGGCGGGAAGGGCGCGGCCGAGGCGCCATTGGCCGTTGGCGATGCGCAGGACCAGAGTTTCTTCGGCGGGGCCGACGGGCTGGAAGCGATCCCAGTGATCGTGGAGGAGGAGCAGGAAGTCTTCGGGATCCTCGTCGAGCAGGATGTGTTTGTTGGCGCGCAGGCCGTGGAGGAGGCGATTGCGGCTGGATGCGTTTTTGCCTTCGGCGGTGCGGGGGCCGGTGGACTTTTTGGCGTTCTCACGGTTGGCGTTTATTTGGGCCTCGGTCATGTGGGTGTCTCCAGTTCTATGTTACGGGGGGGATTTGGGGGATTCGGGCGCAATTCTCTCAAGTGGCTGAAAGCAGGGGGAAGAAATAGTTGCAGGATGTGTGACTGGCTACGCGAAGAGCGGGTCGTGCCTGGAGGATGGAGGACCCGCGCAGGCCTGGAGGCCTGCCCCACTTGCGGAATGATAGACTGACTCGGAGGAGGGAACCAACTCATGCCGAACTGCTACAAAAAGCTCGAAAAAATTGCCAACGTCCCAGCTATCTTGAATCCGCAGCTTACGGGCAACAAGGTCACAGACAACTTGAAACTGAAATCGCAGGCCGAGTTCCTGAAGGAGTACCCGGACAAGAAGGTTCCGGTCGATCCGGTGGAATGGCTCACTACGCCGGGCGGCAAAGTGATCCAACGCTGGAACCGGAGCCGGGAGTCTACAACCCTGGCTGAATTTCAGAATGACTTCTGTACTGTGTTCCACGCCGCGGACGGCTGGACCTGGTTTGGAGGGAGTAAGTGCCCGGTGGCGTACGAGATTCTGGATGGAGACAAGATGGAAGGGGAGTGTCAGGCGCTGGCGCGGGCTTTCCGCACGCTGGCCACCTGCGGAAACGGAATGGGTCTCACGTTTTCCACCAACGATGTGGCGAATCCGGTCACCTACAAGGGCCGCAATGAGAAGGGCTTCATATCGAATCACCCGGCGGATGGGATACTGAATCTTCCGCCCAACGTTTTCCCCCCGGGCGATCGCATGCCGGACCATAGCACCAAGTTGTCGCCGTTGTATTGCTGGGGGAACCATAAAGTGGTGCCGTACGGCAACAAGTTCTACGACCCCTCGTATTGGACCACATACGACCACCTGGAGGACATGGCGGTGTATCACATCGTCTTCGATGAGAACCCCGAGGCAAAGGATGTAATGCTTAAGATCGCGACGAGCACCGGAGGGTCGATGTTCCTGATCGAGTTCAGCGATAAGCGGTCGATGTATCTGCGGCCGAAACTGGCGAAGCCGCCGCTGTATATGGGGCCTTATGCGGAGGAAGACAAGGCGAAGGCGGCGTTAGCGCAGGTGGTGAAGCAGGTTATCTGACGATTGGCGAAGAGCGGGTCCTGGAGAGCCCGCGCAGGCCTGGAGGCCTGCCCCACTTGCTGCGAGCCTGCCCCACTGCCCCACTTCGCTATAATCAACTGTGGCACACCCCCAACCAAGCATGTCCAGGGAAATTGTTATCCAATGCCCGGACGGGCAGATCAAGACAGTACCGCTACAGGGCGACCGCTTCACAGTCGGCCGGTCGAGCATGGCCGAATTGTGTTTTCCGGACGACGCCGGTTTGTCGCGGCAGCACATGATGCTGGAACGCGATGGCGACGACTGGAACGTGCAGGATCTGGGCAGCAAGAACGGCACGATGGTGAACAACATTCCCTTGCGCGCCAAGCTGCGGCTGAAACCGGGCGACCGCATCACGGCCGGGCATCTGGCGATCGTCTACGACGATAAGGGCGCCGGGGCGCGGCCGGCGGAAGGCGTGGTGGTCTTCGAATCGGCCGAACCGGATCCGCCGAGCACTTCGACCATCTTCACCAGCCTGGAAGGCGCGCTGTCCAGCCAGACGATTGTGGACCGGCCGGGCCAGCATGGCGCCAAACAGGTGCAAGCGCTGATTCGCGCCGGTCAGGAATTGGCCGGCCGCGGCACTCTGGCCGATCTTTTCCCGCTGATCCTGGATCTGGCCATCGAAGGTGTGGGAGCGCAGCGGGGCGTGGTGATGATCCTCGAAGGCGAACGCCTGGAAGTGAAGGCCAACAAGGGCGAGGGCTTCCGCATCAGCTCGGCGGTGCGCGACCGGGTGATCAACGAGAAGGCGTCGGTGCTGGTGCGCGACGCGCAGTTGGACGAGGCGTTTCGCGAGCGCATGAGCATTGTCGAGCAGAAAGTGCGGACGCTGATGGCGGTGCCGCTGCAGACGGAGAAGCGCACGATCGGCTTGATTTATGTAGATTCGCCGAATATGTTTCGCGTGTTTACGAAGGACGACCTTAGCCTGCTGACGGTGATGGCGAATGTGGCGGCCATCCGCATCGAGCATGCGCGCCTGGCCGAGGTGGAAGAGGTTGAGCGCCGCATGGCGCGCGACTTGGACCAGGCCGCCGAGATCCAACGCAGTTTCTTGCCGGGCGAGGCGCCGGAGGTGGCGGGCGCCGACCTGGCCGGATACAACGCCGCTTGCCGCACGGTGGGCGGCGACTACTACGACTTCTTCACCTATCCGAATGGGCGGGTGGCCATGGTGCTGGGCGACGTTTCCGGCAAAGGCATGCCCGCCTCTCTGATGATGGCGGGCCTGCAGGAGCGCGTGCAGTTGCTGGCGGACGAGCCGCAGGACCTAGCCGCCGTCATGAACCGGCTGAACAAGATCACTTGCAAGAAGTGCCCGAGCAATAAGTTCATCACCTTCTTCTTTTGCGTTCTGGACCCGGCCACGGGCGAGCTGGCTTATTGCAGCGCGGGGCACAATCCGCCGGTGCTGGTGCGCGCGAAGGGCGGCGTGGAGTATCTGGATGGCGGCGGTCCGCCGCTGGGTATCCTGGCGATCGCGAATTACTCGGAATATCGGGCGAAGCTGGAGCCGGATGACGCGCTGGCGATTTACAGCGACGGCGTGACGGAAGCCAACAACGGGCAAGAAGAAGAGTTCGGCGATGAACGGTTCGCCGAGGTGCTGACGGCCAACCGGCAGAAGAGTGCGGTTGAAATCGTGGCGGCGGTGAATCAGGCCTTGACGGAGTTCGCGGCGGGGTCGCCGCCGGCCGACGATATTACGTTGATTGTGGCGCGGCGGGTGTAGGTGTCCCCATGAGTGGGGACACGGCACGCAGGAGTGCGTGCGCCACCGTCTTACTAGCCGCGGGCGCTATTCTCACCTATCAGCTGTTCATTCCGCCCATCGTAGGACTCGCGGATCAAGGCGACTTCATCCGCACCATCGGCCGGTTCGGGTACGGGCCGCAACACCACGGCAGTCTCGAATACGTCTATGTCGAGCCTAACTATATTCCCGACGCGCACTACCGTTCGCCTTACTGGGAGCAGGCTAACAGCGAGTACTTATTCGTGGGCGCCGCGCTGGCGCTGAACAAGCTGATCTCCAAAGATGGCACGCTGGATATCACGGTTGCCGGATTCGTACACGCGCTGGCCTTCCTGGCGGCGTTTGCGCGGCTGTTGTGGGTTACGCGGCGGGAGCGGGCGTACGCGCTGCAGTGGATCGGAGGGCTGGTGGCGTGGACGGATGTGGGGTACGCCGTTTATTGGAATTCGTTCTACGCGGAGCCGGCTTCCGGTATCTTCTGCCTGCTACTGCTGGCGGAAGGGGTGGAGATCGGCCGAGCCGGGCAGATCGGCTTGGCGGGTATCGTGCGATGGTCGCTATGGTCGGTCCTATGGATATTGGCGAAGTCGCAGAACGCGCCGATAGGGCTGATTCTGGGGCTATTCACGTTCCGCCTGGCGATGTGGACGGCGTCGAAGCCGGGGCGGGCGGCGGCGGTTGCGGGCGGGTGCGCCATGTGGGCGTGTGCGGCGTTCAATGTGACCACTATGCCTGGATACGGGCGGCAGGCTAACACGTACGGCATGGTCTTTTCGGGCATTCTGGGGGATTCGAAGGACCCCGGGGCGGACCTGCGGGCGCTGGGGCTCGATCCGCAACTCGCCAAATACGCGGGAACCGGCGCCTGGAGTGCCGGGACTTACTTCCCGCAGATGGCCGCTTCGGGAGCGCTGCAGCGCGTGAACACGTTTACGGTGCTGCGCTTCTACCTGCTGAGACCGCTGCGGATGTGGCGGCGATTGCACGGGCTACTGCCGCAGATCACGTTCCTGCGGTGGCACGGATATGGGAATTTCGAACCGTCGGCCGGGCTGCCACCAAGCGCGCAGAGCCGCGGGTTCACGCTGTGGAGCGGCTTTCACGAGCGGGTGTTGCCGCCAGTGAACAAGTGGATCGTTTTCGCGTTGGCGGGCTGGCCGCTGCTGGCTGCATGGCGATGGGTGCGCATCGGCATCCGCGAACGGGACGTCGCGGGACGGCGCCGATTGGAACTGCTGGCGCTGCTTCCGGTGTGCTGCCTGGCGGCGTTGTTCAGCGCCGTGTACGGCGACGCATTCGACACGATCAAGCATTTGTACCTTTTCAATGTGCTGCTGGATGCGTGCTTGCTGTGTGCTGCGTCAGTGGCGTGGGATGTTATTGCAATTTCCCGGCTTGGCCGCCGACGGTCGGTCCGAGGAGGCGACGGCCGTATTTGTCACGGAGCTTGGCGACTCTAACAGGCTGTGCAGGCCGACAACGGTGTTGAGACGAGCACCGGCGCCAGAAAGCTAGCGCGTGCGGGGCGGCCTACGAGGCCGCCGCAGGCTGCGAGCCTGCCCCACAACATCTCAATGCGGGGCTTCGGTACAGCGATTTCCGGCGATGGTATTCGCCGCTAGCGAGACGCCTGGCGCGGCAACGACGCATGTATGCGCGATGGCGAATCCGGAAATCTCGTTGCCCTGGATGCGGTTGCCCACGGTATGGGCCGGGCGGTCGGCGCCGCGCCCCAGGTAGATGCCGCTGTGCAGCAATGCGGGCTGATCGGGAGCGTAGTTGCAGCGCGCCTGGCGCATGTCGCCGGTGCAGTGGTCGCGGTTCAAACCTAGCAGCCGGTTCGCCGACACGAGGTGCCCCGACCCGATCAGGAAGATGCCGCCATAGCCGGCGCCATCGATCAGATTGCCGACGATGGTGACGTTGACGGGCTGCATGTCGAGGTTGGAGTTATTGAAGACGATGCCGTACTGCGCATAGGGATATTGATCAGACGACTTGCGGCTGATGCACGAGTTGTTGCGGATCTCGCCGTCGTGGAAACCGTCGAGATCCATGCATTTCCCGTCGATGTCTTCAAAATGGTTGCCGGTATAGACGGATTGATCCACGTTGCCGGCGGTGTCGAGCGCGGCGGGTACGGCCGCCGGATCCACGAACTGCAACGGGTAGCCGATGCCGCGGCCGGTATTGTTTTCGACCCGGATGTGGGTGGCGTGTCCGACCTGGATGGCGTCGCGCGCGACCTCCTCGATGGTGTTCTGGGCGACGATGCCGCCGGCGTTGCGGGGCGAGCCGTAGTTGGAGTGCGTCCAGATGGCGTTGCCGCGGACGCGGCGGATGGTCGATTGGCGCACTTCAAAATCGCGGGTGCCTTCTTCCAGCAGGATTCCGCCGGATGCGTTGTTGCGGCCGGCGGGCGATAGCGATCCGCAATCCTCTATGCGGACGTTGTCGACGCGTACGCCGGCAGAAGCGCTCACCAGCACCGGGTAGTTGGCCACTTCACTGAACGAGACGTGGCGAATGGAAAGGCGGGTGGCGTTTTCGACCAGGATGCCGTTATGGCGGTAATAGCCGGCGAAAGGGGCGCCGGACGGCGGGAGTCCGATGGGCTTCTGCAAGTTCCGCCGGCCCACGATGCGAAAGCCGGTGAGGCGCAGGTCGGTCGCGCCTTTGGAGTAGATGATGGCGCGGCCTTCGAAATCGGGCGCGGCCGCGAGCGTGGAGCCGGAGGGACTGCCACGGATTTCCAGGTGGCGGGCGCCTTCGGGGAGGGTGATTCCGTAGTGCAGGACGATGGTTCCCGCGGGGAGTTCGACGATGCCGGTGGCGCGGGAGAAGTCGGGCGGGTGCGGCGCGCAGGCGGCCAGGAGGAGGAGAACGAGGCAGGAAATCAGGATTAATTGGGGGGCGGAGGGGCTGACATGCGGCACCGTCAGGCTACCTCGATAGCGACAGAGGGGAAAGCGCGCGAGCCGATGTAGATGCGGAGTTCGTGCCGGCCCGGACCGATGGACTCGGGCAGCGCAAAATTGATCTCGTGACGCTGTTCGACGGGGTCGGTGCAGACGGTGAGGGCGCTGCGGATCGGGATGCCGCCGACGGTGGCGTGAAACAGATCGGGCCGTAACGTTTCTTCAAAGACCAGCTTGACGGAGCGGCTGACGATGCGGGTTCCGGAAAGCAAGTTGTCGCCATCGCGCACGGCGCAAAGGCGCGGCACTACGGGTCCGGACGGCACGATGCGCATCCAGGCGGAGGCGAGCGGCGCGCCCAGCCAGCGGACCTCCACTGGGACAAGTCCGGTGCGGGTTCCGGCCGGTATGGCGGCGTTCAACTGAACCACGCCATCCCACTCGGGCGGACCGAGGTACGAGAGCGTGCCTGGCCGGCCGTCGATCAGGACCTGGAGGTTGATCAGATCGCAATCGGGCGGCAGGTTTTCGATGCGCAGTGCGGCGAAGGCGCGGGGTCCGGAGGCCGGCACGAGGGGATCGGCAGTGAGCGCGTTGCTGATGATCCGGATGCAGGTGGAAGGCGCCGGCGCGGGGCGCAGAGCATCGCGCAAACGGCCGCGCCATCCTACGGGCCGCTTGCGCCAGGTGGTCCACAGGTATTGCGTGTCGACGTTTTCGAGCGCGTAGAGTTGGAAGTCGTGGCGCACGGCGAAATCCGCGACATCCGGCGCCTGAATGCGCACGCCGTCCCAGGTGTTGTAGCGCGCAAATGCCTCGGGCAGACCGTTGATCTGGCAGCGCAGAATGCCCTGGGGCTTGAGCACGCGGCGAGCGTCCGCCAGATATCCGAGCACGACCTCGCGGCTGGGAATGTGCTGGAAGACGGCGTAGGAATAGACGAAGTCGAACGACTCGGCGGGGAACAGGGAGAGGTCGGATGTGCGGGTGTGATAGACATGCGCGTTG
>DATKFU010000355.1:0-12291 GCA_035511215.1 Bryobacteraceae bacterium
GCGGCCGATCGATTTGCGGACGTGATGCACCACGATCAGCGCGGCCTGGGAGGCATCGCGCAGGCGCAACAGGCTCTGGCACAGCGCCGCCATCGAGCGGGTATCGTTCTCATCCTGATCGTGGGCGGAGTACAACGACCGCGGCCCTCGGGCTGATAGGGAGGGGTGTGCACGATAAGGATGCCGATGGAGGCGGCGATGCGAGCCAACTGCGGGGAGCGGTAGATCTTGGCGTTGTCCATGTAGAGACGGGTGGGGATACCGCGGGCCGCGATGGCTTGGCGCAGGCAGTCCAGAAAGGCGTCCAGCCCCTGGTTGGGATAGAACTGGGCGTGCGGGATGAGGCGGCTGGCGTCGTCGAGCGCGGCCTGGAGAAAGGCCTGCTGCTTGCCGCCGCCTGGCCGTTCGACCCAGGGGCCGAAGAGCATATCGGACTGCCAGATCTGATTGGCAAACTGCGCTTCGTACTTTTTGTGGGCGGTGGCTTTGTCGAGAAGGAGTTGGCGTTCGGTGAGCCGGCGGGCGCGCAGGAAACGATAGAGGGTGGAAGCCGACAGGCCAGGCTGGTTGCGCTCGTTGGCCAACGCCAACTCGCGTAGTAGCGTGGCGCCGGTACGATGCGGGTTCTCGCGCTTGAGGCGTTCAATGAGCGCGGCGGTTTCCTGCGGGACAGCACGGGCCTGGCCGCGATCCTGACGCGGTTTGGGCGTTAGTGCGGCCAGACCATTGCGGCGATAACGCAACGACCAATCCAGCAGCGTGTCCACCGAGACTTGGCGGCGGGTGGAATGGGGAATGTCGTAGAGCCGGCCGGCGAGTTCCTGGGCGCGCCGGGTGAGTTCGCCGCGGGGCAGCGTTTCCAGTACCAGGGGCGCGATGATTCCGTACCGGAAGAGCGCGATCTTTTCGGCTTTTTCGTCCATAGAGTGGTTTTTTCTCCTGGACCTGAGCTTACGGAGTAAGGCTTCGCGGTTCCATGCAAATGGTGTGTGGGGCGGCTCAGGCGGGCGTGGCGGCGGAGGAAAATGCGGCGCGGCGGCCGTCGGGAGCCAGACCGCGGGGCCAGCCCAACAGGTGGCAGCGCACGCCGGCGAACAGGAAGCGGTGAGCGGCGATCCAGCCGGTGGATTGGAGCATGGTCAGGGCGCGCTGGACGAAGTCGGGCGCGGGAGGGGGTTGGATCAGCGCGGCCAGCGTGGCGCACAACGCTTCGGCCTGTGCACGAAAGCGGCGGATCCAGAACTGGCCGCGCTGGTAGGGCATCGGCGGGGGCGCGGTTCGGGCGGCGTCCTCGATCGTTTGCCCGCGGAACAGACGGGCGACGAGGAACAGCGCGATCACCGTCAGACTGCTGCGCAGGTAAGGCAAGACGAAGTCGGGCAGCAAGGATACGGTACGCCGGCAGGCCTCGCACAAGTAGCGGCGCACGCGGATGACGCCATCGAAGGCCGTGTCGATGAGTGTGCGGACGTAGAAGCCGTGCGCGGTGAGCGGGTGTTTGATCTGGCACTGCGGACAGTGGTCGGGACGATAACGATCGGGGTCAGCCAGTTGCTCGGTATACTGCTGCACCGACCCGACAAATGGGTGTAGGATCTGCATAGGATCTGCCTCTGGGAGCGCTAACTCTCAAGGTTTATTCTGCAGCGGGAGAGCTCTTTTGGATGGGTGTCCGGGGGAGTTCTTCCGCCCACTTCGATATCCTACACAGCTCCCGGACAGGGTGGGATAGGTGCATTGGCCGGGGCGATCCCGGACATCCGGGAACCACCTGGTACCCTTACGCGAAGAACTTCGTCCAGGATTTCAAACCGCTCATTGGGCCAAAGGGTCCGTCGCTCCAAAGCAATCGCCTGGGCAGCTATTTCGCGACGCAGATCAACGGACTGCGGGTGCTGGTCTACAAGACCGAGTTACACATGCACGAGGATGCGAAGAAGCTGCCCGACGGCTCCTATTCGCTGCCGATCAAAGACATGTTCAAGCAAATGATCGCCGACGCGAATCCACGTGTTTTCCTGACGACCGGCACCAGTGGAGGTGTCGATTGCAGCATGAGCCTGGGAGACGTGGCGGTCAGCCGGGCAGCCATGTTTTTCTGCAAGAACGACTTCGACAATGCGCCATTCAATCACAAGACCTTCAGCTCTCAATGGACCATCCCGCAGACCTACAAGGCGGAAGCCGTGAAGCTGATGCAGGGCTACGCCGGCAATCTTGTATCCCAGAAAAGCCATCCCCCAGCGAGTAACTGCGGCTGCTCTCCGGCAGCCCACCCAACCCAGATTTATTACGACGCCCAGGATTCGATTCCGGCATTCCATCCGATTCTGACCACCGACTTCTTTGAATTCGGAACCAGCACGAACCGGCTTGACCTGCAAGGCATGGCCGTAGAAATGGACGATGCCACGCTCGGCCTCGCCTGCAGCGAATTGCAGTCTCCACCGCTTTGGGCCTGCATTCGAAATCTATCGGACCCGACGATTAACGGGAGCCTGACCGAGGCGCAACAGGGGAATTGCGCCGAATACTATTACACGAAGTTCGGTTATTGGACCACGGTCATGAGCGCCATCGCGACCTGGTCCGTGATCGCCGGATGGGGCGACCAGACCCAGCACGCCAAAGCGAAGGCCAAGAGGTGACATCTCAAGCGCGGCCGGACGCTTGGGCAAATTGCAAAATAGTTCAGACGGCGTTGAGGCCGCTGGATGGCCACCGCACCACCGGCCAGCGCGTTTCAGCCTCAATCCCGAGCAGCCGGTTGTACTTGGCCAGGCGCTCGGATTGCGTGATGGAGCCAGGCTTGAACTGGTCGCCGCGCCAGCCCACGGCCAGGTCGGCAATCCAGTTGTCTTCGGTTTCACCGCTGCGCGCGCTGATGGTCACTTGCCAGCCGGCCTCGGTGGCCAGCCGCCAGGCCACGGCCGCCTCCGTCAGAGTGCCGATCTGATTGGGCTTGAGCAAGAGGGCATTGCAGGCCTGCGCATCAATGGCGCGGCGGATGCGCTCCGGATTCGTGCAAAGCAGATCGTCTCCCAGCACCAGCGCGCGCTTCTGCAGCGCCTGGCGGAGCGTGGGCCACCACTCCCAGTCGTCTTCTGCGAGGCCGTCTTCGACGCTCACGATGGGATAGCGTTCCACCCAGCGGACCAGCCGGGCGATCATGCCGGCGCTATCGAGCGCCGCGCCATCCAGATGATATTGGCGCTGTGTGTAGAAGTGGCTGGCCGCCACATCCAGCGCGAGCATCACGTCGGCGCCGGGCCGGTAACCCGCCGCCTTAATGGCCACCATGGCGGTCTCGATTAACTCTTCGGTACTGTCACAGGGCGGTGCCAGTCCGCCCTCGTCGGCGGTGAGGCGCCGCATGCCGTAGCGTTTCAGAACCAGGGCGGCGGCTGCCTGATAGACGTCATAAGCCATGGCCAGCGACTCGTCGATGGTGGTGGGGCGGGCAGGCACGATCAGCACATCCTGGAGTGCGACCTGCCTGCCGGCGTGCACCCCGCCGCTCAAGAGGTTGATGGTCAGGCGCGGCAGGGTGCCGGGTTCGAGCTCCAGTATTCCGGCCAGATGCTGGTAAAGGGGCACGCCGCGCTCCTGCGCACAAGCGCGCGCGAAGGCGACCGAGACAGCCAGGATGGCATTCGCGCCCAGCCTGAATTTGTTGGGCGTGCCATCCAGTTCGATCAGGGCGCGATCCAGTTCGGCCTGATCGGCGAAATTCCGGCCGGCCAACGCTTGATGGATCTCGCCGGCGATGTACGCAACGGCTTTGCGGCACCCCAGGCCGCCGTAGCGTTGCGCGTCGCGATCGCGAAGCTCCAGCGCCTCGGCTGCGCCGGTAGAGGCGCCGGAGGGAACCGAGGCGGAGGCCAAGGCGCCGCCTGCCAGACTGCAGGTTGCGCTGACAGTCGGACGGCCCCGGCTGTCCAGGATTTCAGCGGCAGTTAAACGGTCGATGATTGGCATAGTTGCTCTTCGAACACAGAGATTAGATCCGCGATGCCGGCCGGTGCGCATGGCATGATACGGAGTACCGCATCGCGCTGGCGGACGCGCTCGGCAGAGTCCAGGTACTCGAGCGGCGACCGGCCTACCGTGCGCGCCAGCAGGCAGGCCAGCGTGTGCCGCACCGCGCGCGGCTCCAGGTCGGCGGCCCAAGCAGCCCGCGCCGATGCCCCGAGCGCATCCGCATAAACGCGCCAATATTCCAGCGCAGCCGAAGCGAACGCGCGCCGCAGCTTGGGCAGGTGATGCGCCTTGCTGAGGAAGTGCGTCAGCGAGAAACCCAGATCGAAGGCCGGATCGCCGAAGTGGATCACTTCGTGATCGAGCAGCACCAGGCGGCCTTCATGAACGAGGACGTTCTTGGGACTGTAGTCGCCGTGCACCAAGGTGATGCGGCAGGCCAGCGTTTCGCGCATAAGGGAGACCAGAAAAGCCGCGGCGGCCGGCGCCTGCTGCGCGGAGTAGCCGTAATACGGTTCCAGACGCAGCGATTCGAAAAACCCGCGATCGCCGAACACCTCCGCCAGATCCGCTCGCCCGTATGCTTGGTGGTGAATGGTCGCGAGCAGCGTGGCGAACTGCCGCACGTGATCCGTGCAGATCTTACCGCCGAGCAGCATCGTCTTCCAATTCTCATGCGGCTGTGGGACCGCCTGCATGGCCAGCAGATACCGCTCGCGATCTTCAAACAAGAGCGGCGTGGTGGAGCCGGGGGGCGCCAGGCGCGCCAGCCATTCCAGGCCGAGGGCTTCCCGATGAATGCGTTCCGGCGAGCTGAACCAGTCCACTGGAACGCGCAGCTTGGCCAGCGCTTGCTTCAAGACCCATGCCTCGCCGGAGTCGCGCTCGACCCGCACGGTACGGTTGGAAACGCCGCCGTGCAGAATCGCGATGCACGGCTGCTCGGTGGGCGCGATGCGGCCGGTGCGCTGCAAGTAAGCGAGCAACGCAGGCGGGTCTTCGATATCGAGTGCGTCAGGCAACCGCAGTGTCCGTTTCTATAGCCATGGCCGCATAGGCGCAGCCCACCACCACCAGGAACATGGTAAGCACTTCGCTATCGCCCAGGTTGTATTCGAAGCAGCCGGCAATCATGGTGGCGACGACCACCGCGACGGCTCCGTGCAGCACGAATTTCAAATCGGTTCGCCCTGGCGGTAGACGCCAGACGCGGCGCAGACAGTCCCACAGGATCTGGCCCAGTAACCACAACATCAGCAGCATAGTGGGAATGCCGCGCTCGGCCGCGTATTGCAGATAGATGTTGTGCAGGTGTCCGTACCAGCCCTCCGGCAGCGGGCGCGGGATATCGGCCGGAACGTAGTTGTTGAATTGCAGCTTGACTTCTTCGGGACCCAGCCCGAACCAGGGATGCGCGCGGATCATTACGAGGCCCGTGCGCCAGGTGACGATGCGGTGCTGGTTGGAGTCCAATTTGCCTGGATTGAGCATGGATGAGAAACGCTCGCGAATGGAAGCCGGGGCCAGGAATGCGATCAGCAGCAGGGCGACCGGCAGCGCCAATGCCAATACGCGTTTCCAGAACCAGAGCAGGTAGAATCCGGCGCCGGCGCTGGCCAGCCAGATGCTGCGCGTAAAGCCCAACAGCAACGCGAGCGCCATGAGGAATGCGCACAGCAGCCATAGCCAGGCGCGCTTGCGGGCGATGCAAGCGAAGAAGAGAAACGCGGTGGTCATCAGCAGCGCCAACATCTCCTGGCCGCCGAACGTCATCCAATGGCTGGTGAAGCCGGTGATACGCTCGGCAATGTAGTATTCGTAAAAGCTGCGGCTTTGCGCGTGGGCCTCCTGCACTTTGTGACCGAACTGCACCAAGCCGCGGAGCGCGGTCAGCGTCCCGGCACCCGCCCAGCAGAGAAACAGCCGGCGGATGACGACCATGTCGCGCAGTGTGGAGAAGACCACCAGCAGGGTGGTGAATACGAAAATCTTGCGGACTTGCGGCAGTCCGGCGGCCGGGCTCGGCGAGAGGGCCAAGGAGATCAGGGTACCCAACAAGAACAGGCCGAGCGGAAGCCAGATGCGCGGCAGCCGCATACGCCCGCCTGAAAGCAGCAGAGCTGCCAGCGCCAGGGCCAGCAGGATTTGCGACGCGGCAATGGAAAAGAGAATAGCTACCGCGGAGCCGAACGTAAGCCATCGCGCGATGCGGAAAAGAAGCGGTTCGGGTGAGTCCATGACCACCTTCAGTATACGTGGGGTGCACGGGAGTGCCGATGGGAGCGCGATTTGGCGCGATAGACTGTGTGTATATGACACGTGCGAGTCTGACCTGGATTTGCGTTTACACTTCGATGGCCGCGGCAACCGCCGCCGCGCAAATCGCGCCGCCGCAGGTTCCCGGGAATTTGAAGGTCCCCGATACGGAGGTGGTTCTGCTGAAGGCCTTGGGGAAAGGGAAACAGATTTACGTTTGCAGCGCGAAGCCTGGGGACGACAGTCAGTTTGTGTGGGTGCTCGATAGGCCGCAGACGGACCTGTTCGACGAAAAAGGAGTGGCGATCGGGAAACATTACAAGGGCCCGGTTTGGGAAGCGGCAGATGGCAGCAAAGTCGGCGGGCAGGTGCAGCAGCGCGCGAACGCACCCAACGGGAACGCTGTGCCGTGGCTGTTGCTGAAGGCCGCGTCCAATCAGGGGACCGGGACATTTGCTCGCGTGACCTACGTGCAGCGGGTGGACACCGAAGGGGGGTTGGCGCCCGCCGCGGGCTGCGACAGATCTCATGCGGGCGCCGAAGCGTTGGCCGACTACCAAGCCACTTACTTTTTCTACATCCCAAGATCCGATGCGCCCGAGGCAGCCTCCGCGCCGGCTTCCGAGACGCCGCTCCAATCGCTCCCTTATAGCCCGAGCTTCGACCTGACCGATATGGACAAGTCCGTGAATCCGTGCGAGGACTTCTATCGATATTCGTGTGGCGGGTGGTTGAAGAAGAATCCCATTCCGCCCGACCAGTCGAGCTGGAGCGTCTACTCGAAATTGACGCAAGACAATGAGCGGTTCCTGTGGGGCATTCTGGAGGATACCTCCAAGCCGAACCCGGCCCGCTCAGCGGTGGAGCGCGAGATCGGCGATTTCTTCGCGGCGTGCATGGATGAACCTGCCGTGGAGAAGGCCGGAGCCGCTCCCTTGCGCGAAGAACTGGCGGCCATTGGCGCGCTAAAGTCGGTGGCGGACTTCCCGGAGTTGCTGGCCCGCGAGCACCTCACCCAGAATTACGGCATGCTGTTCAGCTTCGGCGCCAGCCAGGATTTCGCGGATTCCTCGCGCGAGATTGCCTTCGCCTTCGCTGGAGGGCTGGGCCTGCCGGACCGCGATTATTACACCAAGACCGACGATAAATCCGAGGAGATTCGCCAGGAATATGTCGCGCATGTGCAGAAGATGCTGGAGCTGGCGGGCGACGCGCAGGCGCAATCCGCGCAGGAAGCGCAGGCCATCATGCGCATCGAAACCGCGCTGGCGAAGGCCTCGCTAACACGCGTCGAGCAGCGCGACCCATACAAGCTCTTCCACAAGATGAATCGCGCCCAGTTGCAGGCGCTGACGCCGGCCTTGAACTGGACGCGCTATCTGAAGGCCAGCGGTCTAGGCGAGTTGAACGAATACAACGTGACCGAACCGGCATTTTACAAGGAACTGCAGGCGCAACTGGTCTCCACGCCGCTGGCCGATTGGAAGGCCTACATGCGCTGGCATGTGGTCCACGCCCGCGCGCCGTATCTTTCGGCGGCCTTCGTGGAGGCCAATTTCGATTTCTTCAGCAAGTATCTGCGCGGCACGCCCGTCGAGCGCCCGCGCTGGAAGCGCTGCGTCGAGTACGTGGATGGCGACCTGGGCGAGGCGCTGGGGAAGGTGTTCGTAGAACGCACCTTCGGCCCGGACATGAAAGCGCGCACCCTGAGCATGACCAAAGAAATTGAAAAAGCCATGGACGACGATATCAAACAGCTACCCTGGATGAGCGAAGCCACTAAGCAACAGGCGCTCTTGAAGCTGCACTCGGTGACGAACAAGATCGGCTATCCGGACAAGTGGCGCGACTATAGCTCCATTCGCATCGAGCGCGGCGATTTCGCAGGCAACGTGTATCGCGCGGCGGTATTTGAAGGGCGCCGCCAATTGGCCAAGATCGGCAAGCCGGTGGATCGCGGCGAGTGGGGCATGACCCCGCCGACGGTAAATGCCTACTACGATCCGCAGATGAACGACATTAACTTTCCAGCGGGTGTGCTGCAGCCGCCGGTCTTCGACCCTAAGATGGACGACGCGCCGAATTACGGAGACACCGGCGGCACCATCGGCCACGAATTGACGCATGGTTTCGACGACGAAGGACGCCAGTTCGACGCGCACGGCAATCTGCACGACTGGTGGACCGAGGCGGATGCCAAGGAATTTCAAACGCGCGCCGATTGCGTGGCCGATCAATATGCGCAATACACGGTGGTCGACGACATCAAGATCAACAGCCGGCTGACGCTGGGTGAAGACGTCGCGGACCTGGGCGGGGAGCTGCTCGCATATATGGCCTGGAAGGACGCCACCCGCGACCGGAAGCTCACCTCCATCGACGGCTTCACGCCGGAGCAGCGGTTCTTCATCGGCTTCGCACAGTGGGCCTGCGGCGACGAGCGCGCAGAGAGCAAGCGGGTGCACGCCATCACCGATCCGCACTCGCCATCGGAGTACCGCATCAACGGCGTGGTGGTGAACATGCCGGACTTCGCTACGGCGTTTGCATGTAAGGTGGGGCAGCCGATGGTGCGGGAGAAGCCTTGCCGGGTGTGGTGACGTCAGGCGTGGCCAGGCGGGGCGGACAGCTCATTGGCGGCCAGGCGGCGCGGCCGCGTATCGATCGGTTGAGGGCTCTCCAGCACGAAGCCAAACGGGATGGTTTCGAGCTCTTCGAACTTGCGGGCCGTCACCAACACGCGCGATTCGAGCGAGCCGGTGGCCTCGTTGTAGGCTTCCACGGCGCGTTCCAGGCTCTTGCCCAGCCGATCCCAGTGGCCGCTCATGTAGGCCAGGCGCTTGTAAAGTTCCTTGCCCAGGCGGCTGATCTCCGCGGCATTTTCCGCGATGTTCTCCTGCTGCCAGCCGTAATATACCGCGCGCAGCAGGGCGATCAAAGTGGTGGGCGTCGCCAGAATAATGCGCTGTTCGGCCCCCGTTTCGATCAGCAATGGATCGGCTTCGAGAGCTGCGCTGAAGAAGCTTTCGCCGGGCAGGAAGAGCACTACGAACTCCGGCGCAGGGTCGAATTGTTCCCAATACTGTTTGCGTGCGAGCGTGGCGATGTGGGCACGCACCTGGCGGGCGTGATCCTGCAGCAGCGCGCGGCGGCTTTCGTCACAGGTTGACTCGCTGGCGGCCAGATAGGCTTCGAGCGGCGTCTTGGCGTCTACCACGATGTTCTTGCCGCCCGGCAGCCGGACCAGCAGGTCGGGACGCAGCCGGCCATTTTCGTTGGCGGTGACGGGCTGGGAGTGGAAGTCGCAGTGCTCCAACATGCCCGCCATCTCGACCACGCGTTTGAGCTGGATTTCACCCCACCGGCCGCGGACGCTGGGCGCGCGCAAGGCGGTCGCCAGCCGGCTGGTTTCGGAACGGAGTTGGGCTTGGGTTTCGAGCAGCGCCCGGACCTGTTCGGACAGCCCAGCATAAGCCCCGCAGCGGGCCGTCTCCAGATCCCGTATTTTGCTGTCGACCTTTTCGAGCGATTCGCGCACCGGCCGCACCAGGTCGGCAATGGCCTGCTGGCGCTGTTGCAGGTCGCCGCGGGCGCTTTCCTGGGTACGCTCCAGGGTCGCCTTGGCCAGGTCCAGGAACGCCTGGTTGTTGCTCTGCAGCGCCTCCGCGGAGAGCGCCTTGAAAGTGTCGGCGAGCTTCTGCCTGGCATCGTCCAGGGCGGCCTGCAGTTCTTTGTATTGCTGCTCTTTGTTCTGCAAGCGCTCGTTCAGGACAGCCCGCTCCGGCTCCCACTCGGCCTTGGCGCGCTCGTAGGCTTGGCGGGCCGCCGGCCGGATCCGCATCCGGACCAACAGCATGCCGAGCGCCAAACCGAACAAAAAACATGTCGCTAGCAGAATGTTTTGCATCCTGCTGAGATTATCGCATGGCCGCGGCAGCGCGGCCAGCGGTTCGCGGGCGGACGATGCCGTCCGCACCACGGTCAGCCCTCGATAATAGCGGTGAGGCGGGTAACAATTCCTTCCAGCGTTTCCGACTGTTGGCGCAGGTCGGCGGTGGACATCTCGTTCTCCTGGGCTTTCTGGGCCGCAACCTGCACTACCTGCTCCATCTGTTGCACGGCCGCGGAGATCTGCTCAATGCCGCGGGCCTGCTCTTCGGTCCCCCCGCTGACCTGCTGCATGAGCGCCTTAACGGAGTCGGCCAGCTCCGTGACATGCGCAATGGCATTGCCGACCTCCTGCAAGCGGCCGCTGCCTTGCTGCGATCTCGACCTGGAATCTTCAATCAGTGCGGCCGTGTCTTTGGCCGCCTGCGCGCTTTTCTGAGCGAGGTTACGCACTTCGTCGGCCACGACGGCGAAGCCCAGCCCGGCTTCTCCCGCGCGGGCGGCTTCCACCGCGGCGTTCAGCGCCAGCACGTTGGTCTGGAAGGCCAATTCGTCGATCACTTTGATGATCTTGCCGATGCGATCGCTCGACTGCGTAATCTCGCCCATCGAGGTCACCATTTCCTCCAGTTTCCGGTTGGCCTGGTTCACGCCGCCCGACGCCTGCTCCATGAGCGCGGCAGCCGATTTGGCGTTATCCGAATTTGCCTGCGTCATCGCATTGATCTCCACGGTCGAAGCCGAGGTCTCTTCGACGGTGGCTGCCTGCTCCACCGCCCCGGCTGCGATCGACTGGCTGGCTTCCTCGAGTTGACCCGAGGTCGCACGGACGCGGGACGCGCCGTCCAGCAATTCTTGCGAGATCGAGAGCAGCGGCCGCACGATCAGGCGCCGGTTCAGCACTTGAAAGCAGCCCACCACAACGACTAGCACGCTCAGCCCGACAATGCTGATTCTCTCCATGCTGGCCAGCACCACGGCATCCTTGGTCATGGGCGCCTTCAGGACGAACGCCCCCTTGATGTCGCCGGCGTGCATATTCTCCATGGGCGTGCCGAGCGGATCGCGGCCATCGTGCGTAGCGCTGGTGGCTGAATCGCCGTGACAACCGAGGCATCCAGCGACGAGTTTCACGGGCCTGGCAAGAATCAGAGTGTTACTGGCGGAATCCTCGGCGAAATACTCCTCCTGGCCGGCCGCAAAGGCATGGAAGGCTTCCGCGAATTCGTCGGTATGGTTCTTCGGGTTGCGCGCCGGCAAGTCCGGGCGCGATGGAGTCAGAAAGATGAAGCCTCTAGCTTGCGCCACGCCCTTTACAGAATCCCAGCCTGCCACCACAGGAATGGTCTTGTATAGAACCGAACTCCGGTAGTCGCCACCCTGGACGGTGGCCAGACTGTGGGCCAGCGCAGCGGTGTTGAAGGCGCCCTGGCCATGCAGTTCGTCCATGTCCGCGGTAACAGTTTCGGCTTGCTTGATAGTGGAACTCATCAACGACCGCAACTCGTTGACACGGTTGCCGTGCGAAATCAAATAGACGCTGGCGATAGCTCCCGCCGTGGCCAGCAGTACGCCACCACTGGCGCAGATCGTGATCTTGTTTGCAAGGTTCAAGCTTGTCTCCTCGCGAGGCATGCATTTGCCTCGACAAAGACACTATCGGTTGGATGGTTGGAAAGCTATAGGGCCAAAAACGGGCTTAGTCCTCGTGCTCTTCGTGTGCGATCGCGGGCCCGGCGTCCGCCGCGGCAAACGCCGTCATCTGGTCGCGCGTATAGCTGCGAGGCTGAAGTCTGCCTTTGTCCTTATTTTTGTCGCGGTTCTTATCGCGGTCTGTATCGCGGGCGTCCGCAGGCTCCACTACGAACACCTGCGCGCCCACCAATTCCTCTTCCAGGTTGAACGCCGGAACCGCGCGCAGAGCCGGCACCTGCGCGATGCCGTGCTCGTTAACCACGCATTCCATCCCGTTCGAGAGAGAAAAGCGAATGCGAAGATGCTTTTTGACCGTGACCTTGCGGAGGTCGGACAACTTCATCGATCGACTTCCTGCAAGGCTTCCTCATGGCCCATTACGGCGCCAGCCGCGATGCGTTCCTGGCAGGACACGCAGAACTTGGCCCAAGGCACCGCATCCAGCCGCTTGGCGGATATCGGCTCTCCTTTCCC